>JADJGZ010000019.1 GCA_016707785.1 Bacteroidales bacterium
AGTTTCAGGTAAGTTTCAGGATCAATAACCCTATCGCTGCAAATAGCAAACCACCGGGCAGAAAGATTTTTTGTGTCAGGATTCACCTTATGCAGGATTATGTCCACCCATTCATTCATCAGGAAGCTAAGCAGTTTCATTCCTGATGAACAGGGTCATCAAAAAAACTACCATGGTTGCCACAGCAGTTACCGGAGTACTTTAACTGCAAGCCAGCGAGTAATCAAAATTGCAATGCCTAACAGCACCAGGAGATACAGGTAAACGAAGGCAATGAATAATCTATTAACATAGAGATGGTTTAATAAATGACATTCAGTTGTATTCCCGAAAACAATCGACAGGTTCCTTAACTTAAAGGCAGAAGAAAGAATACTTTATGGCTGAGTGATTAACACGGCATTTTATCGCGCATTTCATTAAAAACGGACTTTAAGGGAGTGTCGCCATCCGTTCCATAGTTTGCAATTAGTGACATTACCCAACATCGTGAGGGGAAATAAAACAGGTCAGCACTATGACAGGTCCCTCCCCGGTAGCTTCACATACGAAATCGGTTTGGTGTTCCAATGTCGATAAAGTCTTGTTAGCAAGACACCCCAAGGTGTTTACGCGATTCAATGTTGTGGTGGAATTGCAGCATTGGAGTCAAAGTCCATCATTTAACAGGCTTTCTGAACAAAGAGTGCATTTGCAAACAGAGTACATATCCCAAACTGTAGAATAAGCGCCTCCATAAGCATTCCACTTCCAGTATTCCAATTGGTCAGGTTTTCGAGTTACCGTTATTATAAAGGTCGTAATAGCCTGGCGATCCGGTCTTCAGGCAAAGGGGTCGTGCCAGAAATAATAGGAATCGTCAGCCCAGAAATCGATGACTTCTGCCGGGACCTGATCTTACGGTTTCCCGGAGGCTTCTTCCTTGAGTCATACTCCCGGTAATACATAATTGCTGTTAGAATATCCTGCAGTATCAGCGGGATTGAAACTGAATAAGGCCGGCTTCAATACATATTTCAGCAGATCCTCCTGGTCGTCTCGAAGGGATGTTCAATACACGGAGGTAAAAACCCTGGTCATTGATTACATCATAGATGCCCGACGTATGGTTCATTAAGTTACGGATGGTAATATTCTGATCGCAGTTTTCAATCTGATCAAGGGTATTCTGAGGGATATATTTACTTATAGGATCATCCAGTGACAACTGGCCCTTTTCCTGCATCCTCATAATTGATACCCCTATCATGAATTTTGTGATACTACAAATCTTCGAGACATGGCAGGGTTGCATTTTTACTCCTTCTTTTATATCTGCCATTCCCGACGCCCCAATGTAGAACCCTTCCGGTTCCTTGATCAAAAGGATCACTCCGGGGAGGCCTTTACCGACATATTCATCGATTAAAGCCTGGTACTGATCAGATTTCGGGTTAGCCTTAAAATCAGGATTGTCCTGTATCGGGCAATCGATGGTTGAAAGCCGCTTTACTTCATCCTTTCTGCAGGAAGTAACAACAGTAGCGCAAAATAACAATATGAATATGATAAAACTGAATCGATTCATCGCTTAATTTGAATTAAATGGGTTAATTAATCAATCCTGAATTGATACCCTAATGCAACAATTCCATTAGGCAATATTGGAACATAACTTTTTACAAAAGGCATCTGCAGCCTGACATCATAGGTGAGAAAAATACGACGGCCCAACTCCCTGTCACCAAGATTATAACCCCTTAGTCAGCCCGGCACCGGTCACAAACTGGGGCCGGCCAAATCCTTTGGCTTCATAAGTGCCGTCATCGTTTTTCACCAGTCGGTCAGATATTTAGTATCATATGCATATACCCGGCATGGACAGATGCCTCCATGGACAGGTGCCCGAAGTTTTTCTATTGCCGGCTTTCGAAACGAGGAGAATTGCCTTGTAGGCATACCGATGGTTGAAAAATCCCAGGGATGCATCCTGGAACCATTTGCTGTATTCTTTCTTTTTCCATCCGAACTCATAACTTACCGAGATTCCCGGATGAAACGGCTGATTAAAAATAGCAGTAAATGATGCAGGAGGTAGAAGTGTAGCATTATTAAAAAGAGCAACACCTACCGGGGCTTGATGCATAAATTGAGCCTGAATAAGCATCGGTAAGAAAAACATCATACACAAGAGTATTTTTTTCTTCATCATGCACTTTATTAAATGATTACGCTAATGATATCTTCAGATTTCCTATACTCATTCTTGATATAACCTTTTTTTGAAGTAAAAGAATCAAAGTCCTAATATAAAGATACGATATTTCAACCTTAACTTTCTTTAATTGTCCTGAAATTCATATTCAAGATTTTGCATGATTGGACATATCCATTATCTTTGAATCAATGGAACCATATTTTTTTCACCGAATTAAAAACCTGATCAGGATTTTTTTCCTTTTAATTTTTCTGGGAACAAGCCAGGGATTTATTGAAAGGGATACATATTCTTTCAGGCTTCTTATTTTTGAAGGATCCGACTGGTGTCCTAACTGCAGACGATTGGAAAAGAACATTCTGAGTGATAGTCTGTTTCAATACAAACTAGAATCAGCATCCATTCATATTGAAAGGTTCGATTTTCCCCAACGTAAAAAGCTTCCTCAGGCAATGATACAGGTAAACCAAAAAACAGCTGAGGATTTTTCCTTCGACGGACAATTCCCTTCACTTATCATTTCAAGGGCTGATACATTACTATTCAAAAAGATACAATATACCAATCAAAGTGCTGATGAACTGGCACAACAGATCATTCAGGTTTCAGAATTATTGCGATGAAAGAGTTTGGTGTAAAATGCAAAATGATGGGTTCTGCTTTCGAATTGATGGTAGCAGATGATCAAGAGGACTTTGCACAGTTGATGCTGGAAGAAGGACTTAATGAAATCCGGCGCATTGAAAACCTGCTTTCCGAATTCCTCCCTGCTTCAGCAACCTCTGCAATAAACCATTACCAGGGGAATTCCCCACTCGCCATCGACCCGGAATGCTTTGCCCTTATTGAACGATGCCTGGGTATTTCCAGGCTGACAGAAGGCTGCTTTGATATCACCGTCAGCCCTCTTAAAAAACTTTATTCATTCAGGAATGAAGCATTCACCATGCCATCCAGGAAGCTGATCAATGAAACACTTGAAAAGGTTGGATTTCAAAAAATTGAACTACATAAGGAAAGCAATTCTATTAGTTTCAGTCATCCGGGAGTACAAGTCAGTTTTTCTGCCATTGGAAAGGGCTATGCTTCTGATCGGGTGAAACAATTATGGCTGAATAAAGGGGTAAAATCTGGATTTATTAACGCCAGCGGTGATCTGAATGCTTTTGGCTCCAGGCATGATGGTTCACCATGGAAAATAGGGATAGCCAATCCGGTTGACAAACACCAGGTATTGATGCAGATTCCTCTCCATAATGCCTCAGCTGCCACATCTGGCGATTACGAGCAGCACTTTATATACAGGAACACCAGGTATTCTCATAACCTCAATCCTTTAACCGGGATGCCGCTGACCGGGATTCAAAGTGTGACTGTTTTTTCACCAAAGGCAGAGCTTTCAGATGCGCTTGCCACAGCGGTATATGTTAAAGGCATTGATAAGGGTATGAGCTTTATCAATCAACTACCACACACACATTGTATCATGATTGATGATAAACAACAGGTTCATTTCTCCAATAATCTTGTTTATGAAGAGATTCCTTGTTAAGTATGTTTTGTTTCTAATCGGTTTGGTTTTACTGATATTATCATCATGTGTCAGTCTTAAGCCTTATGAGCGCATTTATGTAAATGATCCTGATATGCAGATGGAGGCAGATGCCGGACAACAATTCGGTAACTATATTCATTCAATCAGGGAAAGCGGACGCCCTGCCGGTTCGCAGGTCTCCAGCGGTGGTTGCGGTTGCAGGTAATAACAGGAAAATGAAGATCAAATACATACTCGTCGGAAGTCTTGCATTTCTGAATTTCCTGGCAAAGGCTCAGACTGCCCGCGACACTGCCCTTCAGCAGCGAAAAACTGAAATTGAATGGTTGTATGGTCAATACATGCAGGATGGGAACCATTCTGCCGTTACCGGTGGCATTGGTACTGAAAAACTGAGTGTTTACGGTCCTTCACTTAAAATAAGGACAATCACAGGAAAGAATACCCTGACGATAAAGCTGGGTTCCGATATTATTACCTCTGCTTCTACTGACAAAATTGATTTTGTGGTTTCCTCTGCTTCCAGGAGGGATGCCAGAAACTATATTCACTGGGACTTTTCAAGAAACTCCCGGAAAAAGGAATCAGTATTCATGCCGGAAATGAGCTTTCTATGGAAAGCGATTATCTTTCTGTTTCGGGGAATTTAGGCATTAGTCAATCGGATGAGAAACATCAAAGAGAATATGCCTTAGAACTTCAGTATCATAATGATGACTTACGATGGGGACGATTGAACCCCGATTACAGACGGCCGGTCAGATTGGTGTATCCGCAGGAATTGCGCTACAGGGAATGGTTCACTCATTATCGCCGGCATTCCATGTCAATGAATTTGGGAATTACTCAAATCATTAATAAGCGGAATACAGCAGGTGTTTATCCTGAGATTTCCTTACAGAGAGGACTTCTTTCCACTCCCTTTCACAGGGTTTACTTTTCCAACGATTCAGTGGTTGTGGAAAAGCTGCCCCATCAGCGGTTGGGTGCAGCTATTGCTACGCTGGAATACTTTTTACAGGGGAGCCACCATTATCAAAAATCATCTGAATACCTACAGCGACAACTTCGGGATACGAGCTCTTTCCATCGAAAATGAAACCATTTTAAAACTCAATCCAACTTATGCAATAATGCCCGGCATCAGGCTCTATCTGCAGAAAGGATCGAGGTATTTTTCCGGGTATAAGGAACATAACAGCCTGGAAAACTTTTATACCTCCGATTTTGACCTTTCCAACCTGAATACTTTCACGGCAGGACTGGGAATGAGGATTAGCCCACAAAAGCACTTGTTTAAGCAAAATATTTTCAACTCTATGGTTATCCGGTATAATTATATGATCCGCTCTGATTCACTGAAAGCACATTTCTTCTCAATTACATTCCAAACCTCAAAGTATCGTAACAAGAGAAGTAATCGGTGAGACGCTTCATAACTATTGTACCTGTTGTCTTCCAGTTAATTTTCTTTCCTCATTATTAAGCAACATTCAACTTTGCAGAGCTTGCTTTGTTCTGTTGAGTGGGGTTTTTATAAACCGGAGTTCACCGGATTTCCCTACTTTTAACCTTTATTTTAAAGTAACTACCGTGAAGAAATTATTCCTCCTTGATGGCATGGCATTGATATATCGTGCCTTTTTTGCCATGCAACGCACTCCCCGTTTCAATTCGAAGGGACTTAATACATCCGCTATCCTTGGATTTGCCAACACTCTTTTAGAATTGTTGAAAAACGAGAAACCAACCCACATTGGTGTTGCCTTTGATACCATTGCCCCAACTGCACGCCATGAAGGTTATATTGAATACAAAGCAAACAGAGAAAAGATGCCTGAAGACCTGGCCCTTTCTATTCCCTATATCAAGCAACTAATCCATGGCTTTAATATCCCTACTCTTTATGTTGACGGATATGAGGCTGATGATGTAATTGGCACACTTGCCAAGGAAGCTGAACAAGCCGGTTTTACGGTATATATGGTTACTCCTGATAAGGATTTTGGGCAGTTGGTAAGTGAGAATGTATTCATGTATAAGCCTGCCAAAGGTGGTGAAAAACCGGTGATTATGGGTCCGGCGGAAGTCTGTGAGAAGTTTGGCATCAAAAAATCCATTGCAGGTCATTGATAGCTTGGAATTATGGGGATTCTGCAGATAATATCCCAGGCATTCCTGGCATCGGTGAAGTGGGTGCCAGGAATCTACTCAAGGAATTCGAATCCCTGGAAGGTGTTCTTGCCAATGTGGATAAAATCAAGAGTGATAATATCCGTGCAAAAGTAGAAGCCGGGAAAGAAAAGGGCATAATGTCGAAAGAGCTGGCAACCATCATCCTTGATGTACCTATCGAATTCAATGAGGAAAAGCTTCATCTTGATCCTCCCAATGTGGATGAGCTGAAAGTTTTGTTTGAAGAACTGGAATTCAGACAGCTGGCACAAAGAGTCTTGACCGACCTATCCCTTGGAGGGAGTGGGGCTCTGCCTGCACCGAAAAAAAAAAACTGGCTAAATCACAGGCCTCTTCCGGCACTCAAGATCTATTCAGTGAGATGGACCCTGAAGATGCAGGCCTGTCTTCAGGCTATCAGAATATTGAGAGTACTCTGCACCACGAATATATCCTGGCTGAAACAGCAGAACAGATTGATGCTCTAATCAAAACTTTACAATCAGTTCCCTCCTTCTGTTTTGATTCTGAGACTACAGGCCTTGATATTATCAACTCAGAAATTGTTGGGCTCTCCTTTTCGACAGAAGCCACTAAAGGCTGGTATGTCCCGGTACCATCAGAACGAAATAAAGCCATTGATCTTTTAAATAAGTTCAAACCTGTTTTTGAAGATGCAAATATTGGGAAGACCGGGCAGAATATGAAGTTTGATATGCAGATGCTCGCTAATTACGGCATTCAGGTGAAGGGAAAACTCTTTGATACCATGCTTGCCCATTACCTCCTTGAACCGGATATGCGTCATAATATGGATTTGCTTTCCGAAACCTACCTGAAATATAAACCGGTGAGCATCGAAACCCTTATTGGAAAAAAGGGGAAAGGACAGCTGGATATGCGGCAGGTACCTATAGATCAGGTTAAGGAGTATGCTGCAGAAGATGCTGATATTACCCTGCAACTGCGCAGTGTTTTTGAACCCAGGCTTGACAACACTTCTACCAGGAAACTTTTTGATGAGATCGAAATGCCTTTGGTTCCTGTTCTGGCTTCCATTGAACAGGAAGGTGTCAGGCTTGATTCTAAAGCCCTCGCAGAATTTTCAATCCAGCTTGGCGTTGAAATTAATGAAATCAGACCCAGATATGGAAATGGCAGGAAGCAGTTTCAATATCCAGTCACCCCGGCAATTGGGGAGGTACTCTTTGATCGCTTAAAAATCAGTGAGAATGCTAAAAACCGCCGCAAGCAATATTCAACCGCAGAAGATGTTTTAGCCAAACTCGCTCATAAACACCCAATAGTACAGACCGTCCTTGATTATCGTTCACTTACCAAACTAAAATCTACCTATGTGGATTCCCTCCCCTCGCTGGTGAATACAAAGACAGGCCGGGTTCACACTTCTTACAACCAGGCTGTGGCAGCTACCGGGCGACTGAGTTCCAATAATCCTAACCTGCAGAATATCCCCATCCGGACAGAAAGAGGCCGGGAAATCAGGAAAGCATTCGTCCCACGCAATGAGGAATACACTTTACTATCTGCAGACTATTCTCAGATCGAACTTAGGATCATTGCCTCCATGAGTAAAGATGAAGCTATGATTGAAGCTTTCAGGAAAGGGATGGATATTCATACAGCAACTGCTGCTAACATTTATGGAATCAGTCCCGAAGAAGTGAGTCGGGATCAAAGGCGAAATGCAAAGAGTGTGAATTTCGGGATAATTTATGGTATTTCAGCCTTTGGTTTGAGTGAAAACCTTGGCATCCCAAGGAAAGAAGCAGCAGAAATCATCGAACAGTATTTCCTGAAATTTCCGGGGATTAAAATCTATATGGATTCTACTATTAAACTGGCCAGGGAAAAGGAATATGTTGAAACGCTCTGTGGCAGAAGGAGATATATCCGGGATATCAATTCGGGTAATGGGGTGATGCGTAAGTTTGCTGAACGAAATGCTATTAATGCACCTATTCAGGGATCAGCGACGGATATGATCAAGATTGCCATGATCAGCATCTTTGATGAATTCAATAGAAAGAACCTGAAAAGTAAGATGATTATGCAGGTTCATAACGAATTGATTTTCGATGTACATAAAACTGAAGTGGAAATCGTTCAGCCTATTGTTCATTCTCTCATGACTTCTGCATTAAGTATGGAGGTTCCCATTGAAGTAGAAATGAGTACCGGGGTGAATTGGCTGGAAGCTCACTAGAATGGGGAATGTCGGATGTCTGATGTCTGATGTTTGATTTCGGATTGCGGATTGCGGATTTTAGATTTTTGACTTTGGTCCGCCATCCTGGCGAATGGGACTTGGGATTTGGAATTTAATACCCATCACCAAAAGCCAAAGGCTCCCCTTCGGGGCACACAGCACTCAGCACCCGGCACCCGGCACTTTAAACTCAGTTCTCTTTAATTGTAAAATAAAAACGGCTTCCTTTCCCTTCCTCTGATTCGAACCAGAGCTGTCCGGACATCAGTTCAACCAAACCTTTAGCAATAGAAAGCCCAAGTCCAGATCCACCTGTTTTACGGTTCAGGCTATTCTCCTCAGCCTGTCTGAAAGGATTAAAAACAACATCCTTCTTTGAAACAGGGATGCCACAGCCGGTATCATGTACCTCAAAAAGTAATTCTGTTTCAGATTTTCTTTTTATAAATAATTCGATACTTCCTTTATCTGTAAACTTGATAGCATTCCCTATCAACTTATTCAGGATTTGCTTCAGGTGCCTGAAATCTGTTTTTAAAAAGGAATCTCCATCTTCAAGTTCTGAATGGAAATGCATTTTGATATCCTTCTTTTTATCCTGATTCTTTAACTGGGCCCCATGATATTCAATGATTGACCGAGACAGTTGATTTACATTATCCCCGCTTATTTCAACCTTTACCTGACCTACCTGGATACTGGAAACAATAAGGATATCCTCAATGGTATCTACCAGGTCAGAGGTGCCTCTTTTAATAAAACCGGAGAAGGTTTCTTTCTGATCATCAGTAAGATCAGGATTTACGATGAGCTCTGAAAATCCAAGGATCGCATTTAGAGGAGTCCTTACTTCATGGGAGATATTATTAAGAAAAGCCGTTTTAAGTTTTTCTGACTCTTCTGCTTTGTTCCTGGCTTCAGTCAATTGCTTCTGGATGGCATTTCGTTTTCTCAACTCCTGTTGTATCAGTAAGAAAAGAAGCCATCCGGTAAAAAGAACATAAAACCATCCTTTATAAGTGGAAACAAGGTTCAGGGTATGTGTATCTTCAAAGAGTATAAACATGAATTTGTCGGAAAAAACAATCCATAACACACCTAGGATGATATAAATAACCGTTATCCTTAGTGCGAAGTTTTTGGTTATTGTAATTCCGGGGACAGGTTTTATAGTTGGCATCCTTAGTAAATAATTGAGTTTGCAGATAAAAGTATCTAATGATCTCTGGTAAAGGGTTATTAATTAAAATCGAACTTAAATAGTATTGAATTTTGCAATGATTACATCATTCCTACAGAATCGCCTGATAAAATGCCCTAAGTGGTCAGACAGATTACTTTGGAAAAGTCTTTGACCAGCGCAATTTGTTCGCAGATTCAGTCATACCGGGAATCCAGGTGGAAAAGATTCGCACAATAATACAACATCGGTATATATAAAGATAATGATAAATCAGTATATGTGAATTCTATTCCTTAAAAAAAATGGCTTTACATCTGTTTGTAAAGCCATCTACATTAATCAACCTTGATCTTAATTTCCTGCTATCTTATTCAAAAGCAAGACTTTTCCTTCACTCTCACCATCAGTAATAATCAGACAATAATAAATTCATATGAGTAATATATGACTATATTTTCGGCTGAGTTATCTGAAGTATAGTTCATATATAAGACAATCCTAAACGGTTTTACCCTGACAAGCAAAATAAAAAATCTTTACATACAACCTTTTCTTTGAATAAACCCCCATCTTTAATTGATCTATGATCAATTAACCCCCGGGAAATGAAACCTCTTTTATTTTGTATCATCACTTCATTCTTATTTCTTTCACCATGCTTACTTGTTGCGCAAGCTGAGGGTAATGATGTTGTATATCTGAAGAATGGAAGCATATTGTATGGAGAAGTAACTGATATGCCTGAAACTAACTCCATTAAGGTTAAGATAATTGGTAATAATCAACTGGTCTTACCCAGGACTGAAATTCTGAAGATTGAAAAAACCGCGAAACCTTCAAAACTGCCTATACAATTAGCTACTGAAATCAGTTTTCTTGGTGGCAGTACTAATTCTGCAGGATTTACGATCGCTTCTGCCTATAAGTTTTGTTCATGGGGTTCCGCAGGTGTCGGCACCGGAGTAGAGTTTTTTGAATACCAGGTTCTCCCTGTTTATGGAGATTTCAGGTATAAAATATTTAAGGGAAATTTCTCTCCTTACCTTTTTAGTCGTTTTGGCTACAGTTTCCCGCTTTCTGAAGCCCAGGTAAATGACTACAGTCATGTTGAATATAAAGGAGGCATTTTGGCTGCTGTAGGAGGAGGAATTCAAAAATCGATTTCCGAACATATTTCACTCATTTTTGCTGTGGGATACCGTTACCAGAAACTTCGCACTGTTACCACTTATCAATATTGGTATTCTGGCAATAATTCGCAGATTGATGAGAGAATTGATGGTCTGAACAGGATCACTGTCTCCTTAGGCCTCCTCTTTTAATCCTTAACAATACTAACACCTTATATCATGAAAACCATCCGATTCCAGCTGTTTGCTTCTTTAGTCCTGATGATGCTTGCTGGCTTGCTTTCCTGCAAGGATACCATGGTAGAAAAAAGAACCTATACAGCATTCGTTCCAACATATATGTCCTATGAAGAGATGAGGGCTTCCGTAAAACTCAAATCTGCTTCAGAGGTTTCAGTACCCGGAAAAATTTATATTAAAGACCAGTATCTCTTTGTAAATGAGAAATATAAAGGCATACATATTTTTGACAATTCTAATCCATCAGCACCCCAGAATCTTGGATTTATTGATATTCCCGGGAATGTGGATCTTGCTGTAAATGGCAGTTTCCTGTATGCCGATAGTTATGTCGACCTGGTGGTCATTAATATCAGGGATATCAACAATCCGACTGAAATAGCAAGGATTGAGAATATTTTCCCTTATACAATTCCGGAGGTTGATTTCAGCTATCCTATTTATGGGATTGATGAGGAAAAAGGAGTAATCACCGGTTGGGAGGTTAAATCTGTAACCGAAGAACTACCAGAAGGAGGCAGTTATCGCTATTACTATTATGATAAAGGTCTAAATGTATTTTCAGAAAGCATCGGTGCAAGTTCTTCAGGAATGCAAACCATTGGAGTTGGAGGATCCCTGGCGAGATTCATAATTTATGGGGATCATTTCTATGGATTAAACCAGACAGATATGCAGGTTATTGATATTACCCAGCCGACAGCACCGGTTGCAGGGAATAAGATCGAAATGCAAAGAATGGTGGAAACTGTATTTATTGAAGGTTCAAACCTCTATATCGGCACTCAGACAGGTATGTTGGTTTATTCCCTTGATAACCCGGCCAATCCGGGCTTTGTGACCCAATTTAATCACTTCCAGAGCTGCGACCCGGTGGTGGTGCAGGATCATTATGCTTATATTACGATGAGGGCCGGCAACAATTGCGGGAACTTCCAGAATGCAATGGACGTGGTTGACCTTCATGTGATGACAAGCCCTCAGCTGGTGAAAAGTTATGCCATGACTGAGCCCTATGGAGTAGGTATCGATAATAAGAAACTCTTTGTCTGCGATGGCTCTGCCGGATTGAAAGTATATGATGCCACTGATCCGCTTCGGATTGATGAACACCTCCTTCATACCTTTGGCGATATCAAGGCAACTGATGTTATTCCCTGGAATGGTATCCTTATCCTGATGGCTGAAGATGGTATCTACCAATATGATTACAGTGACATTTCAAACCTGCAATTATTGAGTAAAATTACCATAGGAGATTAGAGAAACTGATTCTGGTTTATTAATAGAAAAGCCTGGGATGACAATTTCAGGCTTTTTTTAACGCAAAGAATATAGTGATGGCAAGTACGGAGAATCTCCTAACTTCTGAACGATTAGTGCGGTTGCAATTTCTTCCTAATTGGAAACAGATTGGTATAAATCCAAAAACCAACCTTCTTCTTTAGTAAACCTTAGTAGCAAAGGGTTATTTAAGGATTTAAACCTTATTCCCTTATTAGTGTCTTACTTCTCAATTCCAAATTCGTTGATCTTCAATCGTTAATCAAAATGCTCTTGAATATGGATTGTCGACTAACAGACCATCAGAAATCAGGACAATAGGGATTTCCTTGTATTGCCTATTGTGCCTATTGTGCCTTTCTATTGTGAACTATTGTGTCTATTGTGTTTAAAACTATTGTATGAATCAGGCCTTTTGATCAAAGAGCGGGAATCAGACAACAGCTTCCTTCTTTCGAAGCAGGAGCAGCAGGAAGAACAATCCAATGGCAAAGAATATAGTGATGGCAAGTACAGAATACCTCATACTTCCGGTTAATGCTTCTATGATACCAAAACTAAAAGTGCCGGCTACAGTGGCAAGTTTTTCCATTACATCATAGAAACTAAAATAGGAAGTATGATCCGTTGTTTCAGGCAACATTTTGGAATATGTTGACCTTGCGAGTGCCTGTGAGCCTCCCATAACAATACCGATGAAGAAGGCTGCTACCAGGAATCCGATGGTTCCGGTGATGGTATAAGCAAATATACAGATGAACATCCATGCGATAACTGAAATAATCAAAGCTTTCAGATTGCCAATTTTCTCCGACAACCTTGCAAAAGACCAGGCTCCGAACATTCCGATGAGCTGGATTACCAGTATGGTTGCAATCAGTATATCGTCCTTCAAACCCAACTCTTTCTCTCCGTAAGTAGCAGCCATGAACATGGTAGTGAGGGTCCCCATCATCATGAAGAAAAAGCCAATCAGGTAAACACTCAGTTTATAGGATTTCCTTACCTGGTTGAACACCACACGAAGTTCCCGGTAGCCATTGGTAAATACGCTGGCCCTTTGGATCCGTTTCCGGAAGGTATATTTGGGAAGTTTTCTGAAGGTCAGGCTGGAGAATCCAATCCACCAGACAAAAACAGTGAGAAAGGATATCCTGGCCGGGTAACTGGAATCCTTATCAAATCCAAAAAATTCAGGCATCAAGATCATGACCAGGTTAATGATAAGCAACACCACTCCACCAAGATATCCCATTGAATACCCCCTGGCACTGATGCGATCCTGGTCTTTGGGTTCAGCAATTACCGGTAAAAAGGAATTATAGAAAACAATGCTTCCTCCATACCCAATGGTTCCCATGGCAAAGGCAATGATTCCCAGTTCAACATGTTCCCTGTCGAAAAAGAAAAGCATACCACAAGCAGCTGCTCCAATAAGGGTAAAAGCCCTCATAAATCCTTTTCTTCGGCCTGTAAAATCGGCCATGGAAGAGAAGAGTGGTGAACCTATGGCTACAATCAGATAGGCTGCGGCTATTGACCAGGAATAGAGCACCGTATTGACAACTTCAGCTCCAAAGAAGGAGACAGTGAAATCGTTGCCATTGCGGGTCACAGAATTATAATAAATCGGGAAAATAGCAGAAGCTATTGTTAACTGATAGACGGAGTTGGCCCAATCATACATGACCCAGGCCCGGACAATTTTCGGATCACCCTTTTGGATGGCCTGAACTTCTTTTCTACTTATCAAAACAGAAGGTATTAAATTATCATGTGTCTAAGATAACAAATACCTAATATTACGGAGGGAAATGACTAACGGTTCACGGAAATTTTTCCTGAAATGGATTGCTGACCTACTGTTAACCGATAGAAATAGAGCCCCCTGATGACCGGTTTACCTTCGTTATCATCCAGCATCCAGTTAATAGTTTGCATTCCTGATGAAGTAATCGTTTTTGTGATCTTCTTTGTTAGCTTTCCATCAATGGTCATTATTTCCAGTTGAGCTGGTGCTGGGTTTTCTACTAAAAAGGTGAAATTAGCCGATTGTGATGCAGGATTTGGGTATACATTTAAAGAACTGAGTTCCTTTTTATTTTGAATTCCGGATAAGAGATAAGGATCAGCACAAATCATCACCCGATAAGAATCAAAATCGGTCTGCATTAGCAATGAATCACATATCCATTCTGTCTTCCCAACAGGGATAGCAATTTTTACCAGTAGTTCAAGAGTTTCACCTGAAGGTTGTATGTAGGGAAGTTCAAGGGCCCATGGATCGATATACCATTGGAGCGGCCCTGTTCCGGTTTTATTAATCTGATTAATGGAAATGGACTGGGTGGAATAGTTGTTCACATATACTGTTATTCCATTAACAATATCCTCAACAGTTTCAAAATACAGGGTATCAGGAGCTATCAGCAGTGCCGGCGGATTAGAAACAGCAATCTCAAAAACATGAGGATCCGGAGCACCGATGAAAGGATGATTTGCACTTCTTCCTGAGGCATCTTCTGCATGAATATAGTAGGCAACCGTACTACCTTCTATTTGTCCGGGAATCAAGGCAGAGTAATGATTAGCACTCGTATTCACCATGGGAAGCGTATCATAGGGAGAATTATCAACCTTATAGATCAGCCATACTGAATCGCTATACACTGCTTGCTGGGAGTAGGCGGTTATATCTGCATTGATTGTAAAGCCCTGCTGAGCCGGAAGGCTACCATGAAGTGGAAGGTGGTCGATGTAGAGCATGCCCCGGTCGGACATTTCATGCGTGCGGCAATGAAGTGCATCTGTCGATTCCCAGGAGGCAGAAGGTAATGCCAGGTAGCCTGTGATCTGGTAACCCGGCATGGCCTGCTGATAAGCAAGCAAAGCACCTGCATCATTTGAAGTGCCCAGGAAAGGGACAAACACCTTATTATTCATGATGTAAGAGTTTGTATAGGGTTCATCATTAGGGGTATTTACCCTGAAAACCCGATATGGAGTACCATAGGAAGAGAGTTGTGAAGCATAGAAAGCTGCGGTAGCTTCGATCTCATCATACTGTGGGTGACTGATCGGAACTTTACGGATCAGGACCTTATCAGGCCCGAGAAACTTACCCCAACAGTCGATGTGATCAATATAAGTACCGTTGGGATCTTCCTGTACCATATAATTATCAATTCCCAGGTAATTCAGCATTTTTTCAGCAATCTGCTCATGGGTTTGAGAGGGGTTTTCTTCCCAAACAAGGGTAGTAGATGAAGAATGATGAGATCCATCTGTCATATAATTTCCCCCGGTATGGATCACGTTCATTCCGAACCATTCAATTCCCAGCAATTGTGCTACTTTTTTAGGGATTTCATCGTCATTAGGCCTTGGACGATTATATGGGAAATCAACGATACCAGTCTGCAGGTCTCCATAAGTCACGAACCATGGGCCGTAGTCCCTTGTCCAGTAGCTATCCGTATTTGCAATAAGGTAAGAACAGTTTGCGGTATTAACACCATTTGACTGATATTGAGAATTAACGGTTGTCTGTTGTGCAGAACTTGCAACAATAGTGATCACCTTATTGTCTTTAGCCATCTCTTTGATAAGGCTCATGGGTATTCCAAAAGGATAACGGATCAGCACACTTTCAGTAGGACCAAATTCTTCTACATTTCTAATTAAACCTGTTGGTGGATCAGTTTCAACAAATGCCCTTCCGATCTGATCGCGCCTGGAAGCTTCCTCCGGGGTCATCCAATGTTTTAAGCCATTGTTGGGATCAGCTTCCTGAGCGAAAGCACTGTTAGTCAATATTGTTAAGAGTAAGTAAGCAAAAACCCGGAAGATTGGTTTCATAATGAGTCGGATTAAACAGTGGTTGGAATTCTAAGCCCAAAAGTATCGAATAAAACTAAGCGATTTGGGAGTGTTTTTATGATTATTGTTAGAATAATAACAATAAAGGAATTTTATTTTAAAATTATTAACTTGTTGGTTATCAAACTACTAAATTTATTTACACAAACTTCATGAAACATTACCAAAGAAAAAAAGCACATTTTAAAAAATATTTTTATCTTTTTCACGATTCGGCATATTTGTTATGTATCTTCGCATGGGTTTTTGGTACAGACCGAGAAGATAACCTACTTCCGGTCAGTGTTCCCTGAATGAAAAATTCTACAAACTTCTTCAGGGCATTTGGTTAAAACTGAACACCCTGCTTATCCGGCAGGGTGTTTTTTTGTTTATACATTCCTGAATTTTTATTTTACCCGACTAATAAAATTTTGATAATTTTTGTTAAGCCTTATGCTTGTAAAAGAGGTTATTTCTGTATAGATAATGGGACTACAAACCGGCCACTTTCATTTTCCGTTATCAGGTAATATACTGAAGAAGGCAATTCCGGCAGAACAAACTCTTTCCGGTTGATAATCTCCTGATCTTCCTGTTGTTCCCAAATCTTTTTTCCTGCCAGGTTTACCAGGTAAATGGAACTTAACCGGGTGGCACCATTTTCTGATTCCAGGGAAAACTTCCCTTTGCATGGGTTTGGAAATACATTAAATACAGGGCCACTGTTTTCTTCAGGGAAATAGATACGTAATGTTTTCTCCACAGAACATCCCTGCATATTGGTTACTCTTAGGGTAAGTGTTTTAGTCCCTCTCTCCGCGCCTGCCGAATCTACCTGAATGGATGGTGTGGCTATATTCCCGGGAAGCCAGAGATATTCATAAGCATCGGATGAAGTAGCATCCAAAACCATAGAATTGCCTTGCATAACAACGGTATCTGAAGGAAGCTGAATTCCTGGTAAGGGAACCGGAAATATAAGAACTTCATGGGTTTGCACCTGGCAATGGTCAAAACCTGAGATTCGCATTCGAAGGCGGGTTTCTCCCTGTTCAATATCCATTGGGCCGGGAACATATGACGGGGAAACCAGTGAAGGATCATTAAACTGCCCATCACCATCGGTTTCCCATTGAATACTGTTATAATTCAGAGCCCAGGCTTCCGGTTGAAATTCCTGTCCGGCACAAACAACCTGCCCCTCTCCGGCATAGGATTGTGTTGGGCTGTGAATGGGTAAACTTATATCATCCAGCCATGCACCATAAGCTTGAGAAGTATTATTATCAGAACTCACAAAAATCCATTCGAGCAAGTGATGTCCCGGTTCAATATCAAAGGTTGAATATTCCCATTCCGAATTGCCCCTGATCTCCATTTTATTCTGTCCATCAATTCTGAAAAATAACCTTCCATACCCGCCGGCAGTGTTTAACTTAGACCAAAATCCTACAAAATCACAGTACTCAACAATACACGGATAGATTAAAAAGGAAGAATCTCCATCAGAAATAAAACCTGATCTTGCCGATTGCAGTCCATTAAAGACTGTTTCTGTATCAATCAGCCATCCCGCAGAACCTGCAGCTTCCCATTTTATATCGCTTCCCGACCAGTTTTCAAAATCTTCATCCGGGCCATAAATGGTTGTAAATTCCAATATCTCACCTGGCGCTGTTCCAAAGTCATTCACTGCGTCTACACGCCAGTAATAAGTTGTCTCATAGTTAAGGTGGGAAGGTAACTGATAGCTATTATCAGTCAATACTACTCCATTCAAAAGATTCGTAGGGGGATTGTCGGTTCCGAGGTAAAGAACATAATGATCAGGGATACCTCCTGATCCGGAATCCCATTTTATGGTTGCTGAAATAGGGTTTCTTTCACTATGATTAACCGGGTAAGCGTTACTGATAGAAGTAGGTAGTTTAATCACCGGAATCATGCATGAATAAGGCATTTGATTGAATGCTGTTACAGTAAGAAGAACAGAATCATCAGCTATCGGTTGAAAAAACTGAATTACAGTTGAGCCTTCACTGAGGATCGCGTTCCCAATTAAGGTTCCATGAGCTGTAAGTGAAGCAATTCCATTTTTTTCGGGTGTCTTTAATGAAAAAGATGATCTCCCGTAGCCTATAAAAGCATCATGAGAAACGGATAACTGAGTCGGGGTAGCTGTTCGAATCTGTAAAGAAGGATCTCCAAACAGAATCCATGTATCTGTAATTGCTTTCCCTGCATCTCCATAAATATTATTCATCCGGTTCATACCTGCAATGGCAATCCCGCCAAAAGTGCGTCCCCCGGTATTTGAACCAATCTGGGTGATTTGTCTGATCATTTCATCCTGCCCTTCCATAGGAGGATAGGTAGTCTGAGATCCTGATGCCATAAGGCATGCTACTGCACCCAGTGGCTCCCCATTATCCTTTGAAGCCCTCATCCAGGTTTCTGCCAAACAGGATGCCCCGGCGAAATTCCCTGTTTCACAGGCTGCTGAAATAATAAATGGATACATCCCGGGATTATCAATCATGCTGATCACTGACCGGGTAATCTTAGCAGTAGCCCATGTTGTAGTGGAACCATGACCGGCATAGATAATACAGCCGGTTCCTTCGTTAAAAGCTTTTAAAACTTCTGAGGTTTCAGGATCTTCCTCTTTATCTGTGCCCCCCTGGCTCCCATCAAAAAACTCATCGGTGCGGGTGTAAGTGAATGAAGTGAGATCCTTCATAAGGTTCCTGATATGCTGATAATCAGCTTCTCCGTCATCACCAGGGCTCAGTGTTGATGCAATACCGGTAACCCTTGAGATCCAATCGTTTCCAATCTCAGGATCAGATTCATACTGAATTGTCTTTTTGACCATGCTTTCAACTTCATCAGAAGAAGAGGCAGAAAACCTTCCGACTAAAATATCAGGATACCGGTCGTTACCAGCGATATAAGCAAATGAGTTATCGGAAGCCCCATAAGGCAGCATAATGGTCGGGACTTTATCTGCATCCCCTACAAGTAGCAGATAAACGAGATCCCCCTTTTCGTAATAGTAATTCTTTATAAAATCAGACAGTTGAGTTGCATCTGTAAATAGGGATGCATCCACCAGTTCCACCCTGATACCACATTTAAGTTTCCAATCAATAAAAGGTTCCATCGCCTGGCTGAATTCGGCAGGACAAATCACCAGCATTCTTCCGGATTCAGAAGTCTGAAGACCTGATTTAACAGAGGGATAGGAGTAACTGTTCAGCAGTGAAGAGTGAAATCCGGGGATAGATTTTATGTTCTGGTCGTCAATGGAAAGGGGATTGTCATTCAGATTACCATCGATGGAAATCCGGGCATCTATTTCGTAGAATACCCTTAAAACCTTAGTAACCGGGTTATACTGGAAGGGGAAAAACTGCAATGACTGGCACCTTTTTTCGCGGCTGATATAAGGCTGATCTGTTTCAGTAAAGTTCCCCGGGTAAAAAGCATCCTGCATGTAACATTCATTGAATACAACCTGATCAGTCCCGGGAACGTGCAGTATATTACCGGCAGAAGGAGCAATTTCGATATCATTGAACTCCTCATACTTTGAACTTATAATCTGGATGGAATATGAACCTGAGCTGGGAAGCTGAAGGGAAGTAGAAATTTTCGGAACATCAGGACATCCTTCTCTTAACATTGGGAAAGCACCTTCCAGGGTAGGGACTTCAAATTGTTTCCCATTGATCAGTTTTTGCTCAAGGTTAAAGCCTTGAAACCTAATCGTAATAAGGCCTCCATTGGCACTCCCATTAAAATGAACAAGGGCCATCTCCGCTTTTGGGGTCCCGAGGGGAACCCAATTCGCAGAAACAGCCCTTGACGAGTATACGAGTAAGAGAGCTAGGAAGAGTAAGAGAGTAATCCTGGATGTCATCCTGGTGTACTGTTTGCCTATGTATTCGTTTATAGTCAGATAAGCAAAAAGTAATAGGCTAAATCAACAATTTTTTCTATTATTTCATAATGTGTAAAGATTCTAAACAATATTATAACCAATAAAAAAGGGGAACCGGCCTTGTATGACCGGTTCCCCTAAAAATCAATGTCAAATATTTAATTTTACCTGACGATAAACCTTGAAGAAGCAGCTCCTTCTTTTGATTCCACTTTTAATGTATAACTGCCTGCGCTTAGTTTAAGGTGCATATTCTCCTGGAATTTTCCATCACATACAACATCATTCCTCTCAAACACCTTCATACCTGAGGCATTCAGGATGCTTATGCTGAGATTTTCCTTGCCAGGAGTGGTAATTGTAAGTTTGAAATCACCGTTATTAGGATTGGGGGTAACTCCAACTCCAATGTTACCTGGAGTTTCTATCAGTCCTAATGAACTGAAGACCCTTGTGGTAATGGATTCTGACCATGAACTTTCACCGCAATCGTTGGATGTTTTTACATTGATGGTGGCATTACCACGATAATCTGCATTCCATGTTACAGTGGCTGAGGCTCCGTTTCCGGCGATGATTCCGGCTTCTGCGGGCAGCACCTGCCAGGTGTAGTCATTACCAGCAACAGCAGTAACGCTGTAATCGGAAGTTCCCAGGCTGTATAGGTCAACTTCAGCAACACCAAGTGGAATTGCTGGAATAACGGGCAACATAGAAACAACAACAATTCCAGTCGCTGATTTTTCGCATAAGGTAGCGTCATTACTTTCCATCAGGACCAGGTTATAAGTTCCCGGTACATCCCAACTGATAGTAACTTCATTCGTATTCTGACCTGATACAATGGTTGCTCCTCCTGCATCCCAGGTATAGGTATGTCCAGTAACAGCTGCAGTAGTGTAGGTCTTGGAACTACCGGAGCAGAGAGCCATTTCACCGTTAATTGCCGGTGTTGGCAAAGGATTGATTGTCACAGAAGTTTCGGCTAATGATGAACAATCAAATGGTGTTGATTCCAGCACAGAAACAATACCGTTTCCACTTGTACCCCAGTTTACATGGATCTCGTTGGTTCCGGCACCGGAAACAATTTCTCCACCTGTTACATTCCATTCGAAACTATTTGAAGTAGCCGGGACACTGTAAATAACATCCTGACCGGATTCACACACTGAACTGAGGCCAGTCATTACTGGAGCAGGCAATGGGTGTACCAATAGTTCAATACTTGATACAGCAGGGTCGCAAGCCTGGTTGGAAGCTATCAGCGAAAGTGTAACCGAACCCGTTATAGCATCCTGTTCAGAAGGAATATACACTGGGTTTAAGATATGGATATCATTAAAAGTACCCGTTCCACTGGTGGTCCATGTAAGGTTTGTAGAATTGTTGGCAATAGCAACAGCTAATGATACTCCTTCTCCATAGCATACTGATTGGTTGGGCCCGGCATAAGCATAAGGAGGTTGCTGGAAGGTAAGGGTCATGTCATCAGAAGAATTTCCAGAGACGCCTGTAACGCTTAGTGAAAGCACAATACTACCTGCTGTAATATCTGCAGCACTGGGTGTATAAATAGGGTCAAGTATAGCAGGATTGCTAAAGGTACCTGTACCTGTGGTTGTCCAGGCTACAGTGGAATAATTGGCAGCATTTCCCTGGCATTGATATACTCCGCTTTCACAGATAAAATCATCAGCCCCGGCATAAGAAGTGGTAATCAGGGGCACAGGGAAGATAATGAAATCGAGCCATGCACAGTCACTTCCACCTACTCCGGTTCCATCTTTGCTATAAACCCATTTGAAAGTATGGTTTCCGGCTGAAACCGGGATCGCAGCTTTGGACCAGTTGACATTTCCTGTATAAGAAGCTTTCAACACATTATCAATATAGAACTTCAGGAAATCCTTGCTTGTTTCGCTTGAAACTTTGTAAGTGAACCGCAGGCTATCATTGGTAGGAACATTGTATTGAATAATCAGCTGTGAACTCGATGAATTATTGATGGTACCCGATTTTGCTGAATAGTTTCCTTCATATGGGCCCATATTAGTAATGGTCCAGGGCAGGTTTCCTCCTGAAGTCCATGGGAATTTAGTGAAATCACCTGTTTCCCAATCTTCAACGATAAGGCCGACCTGCATATTAAAGGTCTTAACGGCAGAGTATTCCCCGGAAGTTACTGTATAGATCAGGTCGACAGGTAAACCGGCCGGAGCCAATGGGTTCACTGTCACATTAAAAACAGCCTGCACAGATCCAAGTGGGTTTATATTTCCAAGGGTAAAGGATGAATTGTTAAGTGTAAGGAACCCGGAAGTGAGTGACAGGCTGCTCATAGCATCCAGAGCCATTGAAAGCCCGGTGTTATTGGTATTGATTTTCACATCCACTGTTTCACCGGCATCGAAGCGGCCATTTCCATTTCCACCCTGTGCATCATCAATAATGATGGTTCCGACATTCAGAGTAGGTGCCCAGCACTCAACCATCATATAACTGGTCCAGGTATCAGTGCCATTGGTAGCGGTAACAGTAGCAATTACTGAATGCATATTAGGCACATTATTAGCAATTTGCACCCTGAAACCATCGGCAACTGTTTTTATTTCCTGGGCAGGAACAGTACCATAATCTTCAGTATTATCTATGAAAGAGATGAATGGGTCAACCAATTGCACACTAACGATTGTATTTTCTGAAGCTGAATTCCCAAGGTTTTTTTCTGCCAATGCGAGGAAAGCATCTTCACCTGTATCCAGATGTTGATTGTTATTTCCATTCGGGTCATTCACCAGGTAGGATTCTGTAACAACATAAGGACCTTCGGGAGATATTACCAGGAATTCGGAGTAATGCCTGTAATGATCCTGCATAGTTGCAACCACTTTAACAGTTGCTCCAATGGGAACAGAACTGATTGGGATGGCAACAGGGCCTCCGGTTGCTGTTCCTGTTCCTACAATTTGTCCGTTATAGGTAAAAGCGATAAAAGCCCCTTCATCAGCTGTAACATCAAATGTAGTTGCACTGCTGATCATGATCTGAGCATGGGTGACATTTATTTGTTGTGGGACTTCAGTAAACAATGTAAGGAAAGCATCTCCGTGATGATGGAATAAATTGTATGTAACCTCTTTATTCCCTGTATTATATGGCCATGAAGATTGTTGAAGGAAATATTTACCCGCGCAGTTTCCAAAAGCAGGCAATACACCGCGTTGTTCGTACATAGCGCCATAAGCAGGCATAAAATCAGGCCACATATTATCATAGAAACCCCAAACGTAGGTATCGTTCACAAAAGAGTAGGATGTTTCTGAGGCAGCCAGGATCCCGACAGCACCGGCAAATTGGTTGTTGTAGGTATACCTGTGGAATTTTTCAGCAAAACACTCTGAGGTCCAGTTGTACTTACCGGTGAGACAGTTCACTGACATGATGTAGGAGAGTTTTCCCACGTTTGTCAGGTTGCTGATACTGGAATTAGTATAGGAAGGTTCTCCCCATCCTGTTTCCATTCCATGATCACGGTGTTGTAGAATAAAGGCACCTGCATTCAGGGCATTATTGACATCAGTAGCTGTACCGCCATCCCAATCACCTAATTCCTGGGGAGTTGCAGGAATATAATCCAAACCATTAGGCCCAAAATAATTAACAACCGTATTTGTATTGGTTGCTGTTGACCAATAATCCACATTTGGATTACCCTCATAAACGGCATTGATTCGAACCGGAGCTTTCCCAAGTTGATTTTTCCAGAATCCACCAATCACCTCCGAACAAATCTGGAACCATCTTTCTGTCTGCCAACCGAGAGCTGTAACTGGTTTGAGATAAAAATCGGGATCAGTTGGAGGTTCCATTTCATACCCTTTGAACTTCTGAACCATAATCTTCAGCTGGTTGTCATTGTTTGCTGTCATACGAGCGAAGACAATTTCAGGCATATCATCATTATCAACATCTGCATAGATATTATCGGATACACAATAGTTATCCCAGATAGGAGAAGTAATACTATTAGTGGCATCAGTTCCATAATCAGCCATAAGGAGAACAGCAACAGGCGGTATATCCCAGGTATTATAGGCATTATTGATATAATTCTCTATGATAGTAGCAGTATTCCCTCCTACTTGCTGCAGGGTAACGATTCCGGTCAGGATTCCTTGTTCGGTGCGGAAAGCTTTAATGGTATCGGCCCATTTTTTGAAAATGGGATCATTCGGAACAATGATCAGGTATTCGAAGCCAACATCTTCGCTGGCAGCGCGGCTTGCGGCTTGCTTATTATAATCTATTGCAGGTAAAATTTCAGGGTTCAGGATATTGTCCTTGATAATAGGATCCCAATAACGGTTACGAAGCCGGTTTTCACCAAATTCGCCAGAACCACCTGTGAAAGTTACATTTACCTTTATATCGCGATATACGATCAACTCCTTGGTAACAGGATTATACTGCCAGGGGGTAAAATTGATGAGAACTACATCCACGCCCCTCATTTTCCTTGATCCGGAAATCATTACCGGCTGTGCTGGAAAGAAAGCATTTTTGGAATAAATGCTCATATTTTTATTGTATTGCATCGGCCCTCTCTCTGTTTCAAGAGGAATGCGGGGTGCAGGTGCCACTTCAATATTCTGGAAAGTTTGTGTCCTCACACCGGTTATTTCTATATGAGCGGTTGCCCCATAAGGGATAGCCACATACCTGCTGATGGATGGAAGATTAGGAGCTCCTTCATCATTCTGAAGGATATTTCCAGGTAGTTCAATCTCTTTCATCGACTCACCATTGATGATTCGTTCCTGGAAATTGAATTCTTTTACCGAAAAATTAAGAGTAACACCATTGGCACTCTGCTGAAGCATTGTTATCCCCTGGTTTCCCCAACTATCGGTATAGGTAACCTTTTCTGCCATCGAAAAGAATGGGGCCAAAAAGATCAAAATCATTACCAAACCTGGGAAGAGGTTCGAAAAAGTAGTTTTCTTAAGGTTCATGTGGTTTGTTTTTGAACAAGTTAGAAAAGAAGGATGAAAACTTGTTAGAGATTACAGCACGAAATTATATAAAAATTGTATTTTTCGACAGTTTTCTGTCACAGAAACAATGATTTATGATAATTTAGAAGCATTAAAAATAATAGATTTTTCACTTTTAAGCCTCCATGGAAAAATCAGGTCCTGGCATTGAAAATGTTAGTAATAGAAACAGGAATATCACTCTCATTTTACTGGGATCTATTATTGTTATAGTTTTGATTATTAGTTACTTAAAATATAGTGCGGGTCCTAAAATTTTTCATGAAGGGGGCATTTCCTATACTCATTATAATAATTATATCATATTCAAATCCTCTTCATCTCATTTGCTGGAAGGTAAGAATCTCTATCAGCGCTATCCGGCTGAACATTGGGATCTTTTTAAGTACAGTCCGAGTTTTGCACTATTCATGCGCTTTTTTGCCATGTTCCCGGATTTAATCGGACTGATTTTATGGAATCTGTTGAATGTGCTGGTATTTGTTTTTGCCTTAAAAAAGATTGCTATCTATCCCAGGAACCAAGTCATTCTTTTTGCAATATTTCTTATCCCTGAGCTGATCAACTCAGTTCAGAATTCTCAAAGCAATGCATTAATTGCTGGTTTGCTGCTTTATGCGTTTATATTCCTGGAGAAAAAGCACATCGCCCTGGCAAGCCTGATGATCGTGCTAAGCATATTTATCAAATTATTCGGAATCGTTGCCCTGGCATTATTCCTTTTATATCCTCAGAAGCTGAAAGCTTTTTTCTGGACCCTTGGTTGGAGTATTTTACTTATAATACTCCCTTTACTGGTGGTTCCGGTAGGACAACTTTCGGACCAGTACCAGTTCTGGCTTGATTTATTAAGGAATGATCATACAGGATCATACGGACTTTCGGTAGCCGGTTGGCTTCATTCATGGTTTGGTATTGAACATAAATCACTTGTATTCCTGTTAGGAGTAATCCTCTTTCTTGTTCCCCTGGCTTTTTACCGGAACTACAGTTCAAAGTTGTTCAGATTACTCTTCCTTTCTTCCATCCTGGTATGGATTGTAATCTTTAACCATAAAGCGGAATCACCAACTTTTATCATTGCACTTACCGGTATTGGGATTTGGTATTTCTCTCAGCCTTTTAATAAGCTCAACACAGCACTATTTATCCTGGCTTTTATATTCACTGCTTTACTATCTACAGAATTGTTTCCTTCAGATTTCAGAACCGGCTTTGCAAAGAGCCATGCCATTAAAGCAGTTCCTTGTTTCATCATCTGGCTAAAAACCATATGGGATCTCATTATGATCAAGCCAATAAATAACAACAATCCCGCTGCTGACAATAGCAACAGCGGGATTGTGTCATCCTGAAAAGTTGGTTTTTACCTTACAATGATCAGTTTCTTTGAAACCTTGTAATCACGATTTTCAAGGCTTAGGATATAGGTTCCTTCTGCCTGGTTCTTCAGATTGATTTGTTTGGACAGGTTTCCGTTTAGTTGAAGGTTACTGGCTTGATATATGTTTTTTCCTTCAGAGTTAAAGATATTCACCTGGATTGTTTCCCTCAGCTCAGACTGGAACCTGATTTCAAACAGTCCATCACCCGGGTTAGGGAAAATGGTGAAGCGGACATTCCCGACAATTTCATCCAGCCCGGTACAATCACGGAAAGTGACAGCACTGGTCAGTGTTGACTTACAGCCATTGCTTCCTGTTGCTTGCACAGTAAAATTATGAGCACCCAGTCCGAATCCTGTTGAATCAACATTAATAGAAGCTGTTGTTTGTCCACCCGGACTCCAAAGGTAACTGACGGCACCTTGTGCATTGGGATTCAGGTTCATGATCAGGTTGGCACAGATATTCGTATCAGCAGCAAGGTTCATAACCGGTGAGGGCAGAACCTGGACATTGATGGTATTGGTACCCATTCCGATACAACCATTTGCATCTGTAATACTGGAAACCCCAAAGCTGGTATTGGAAGTTGGTTTAACCCACATTTGCCAGGTTTCAACAGGGATACTCAGTATTTCACCACTTGAAAGGGTTACCTGGAATGGAGCCTGACCTGTTAATGTCAGTGAAAGTTGGGTACTATCACCTTTACAAACAGTTTCTGCCATGGAAACCAATGCGGCAGGTTGCTGTGAAATATTTAGTAATAGTGTATCTTTTGCAGCTTCGCATTCATTTCCAGGTTCTGCAACCAGGTATAATTCTACCATTCCGGCAGTGATGTCGGCTGTTCCAGGGTTATACTCTGTAAGCAGATCCAGTGGATTATTGAAGGTTCCATCACCATTACTCATCCACTCCAGGCTTGAATAATTGGTAGCTGATGCTCCGGCAATATTAAATGCAGAGCCTTCACAAATTGTAACATCAGTTCCTGCAAATGAAGTAGGTTTCGGACTGATGGTCAGCAACATGCTGCTTACAGATGTTTCACCTGCTGACATCCCGGTAACGGTAAGTGTAAGAATCACAATACCGGATTCGATATCAGAAGCACTTGGCGTATAAACAGGGTTAAGAATGGTAGCATCATTAAAGGTTCCTGAACCATCTGTTGTCCAGAGCAGACTTTGGTAGTTCATAGCAGTGGCATTCATTTGGGCAAGCTGATTTTCGCAGATATTCTGAATGGTTCCTGCAAATGAAACAGTTTTTCTTTCCGGCGGGAAGACAATAAAATCGACCCAGGCGGCATCAGATCCTGAGGAGCCGGCAGCATCCTTTAGATATTCCCATTTGAAAGTATGAGGTCCTGCCATGACCGGAAATGCCATACGTTTCCAGTTTTGATTGCCCGACCATTGTCCGATCCTGGTTCCATCGACATAGAAGCTGAGCACATCATGGAATAATTCGGTAGATACTTTCCTGTAAAATGAAAGAGTATCATCAAACATCACATCATAATCAATACTAAAGGATACAGATTGGTTGTGCGTAATAGCATCTGATTTTGCTGAATAAACCCCTTCGAATTTATTAACATTATCCAGTGTCCAGGTGGAATTTCCGCCAAAAGTCCAGGGGAATTTTGTGAAAGTACCGGTTTCCCAATCTTCCACAATTAAACCAATGGATTCAACAAAGCTTTTCTGGCTTGATTGGAAGGTATAATTGATGAGATTATGAAACTGTGCTGCTGATCCAAACGGAATATCGGAAACCAGCACCTGAAATTCCGCTGAATCAGATGAACCCGGACCAATACTGGGAAGGCTCACAACAGGGTTCAGGATGGTAACAAACGTTTGATCCGTACTTAGGTTACTGGCTGGATTTAGCGCATCGAACAAGCTATTATTGGTATAATGAATCACAATGTTTGCGGTTTCTCCCGGATCCAGTACCTGGTTATTATTTCCTTCAGGATCATAAACATTAATATTGCCGATTGTTAATTCAGGAGCAAACGCATTCATGGTAAAGAAACTGTAGTTAACGCTATCCAGGTTATTTACTGCTTTCACATTAAATACAAGTTCAGTACCGTTGGCAATGGTTTCAGAGATATGGAAGGCGAATGCATCAGAAATGGTTTTTATCTCACCGATCGTGAAATTGCCATAATTTTCTGTGCTGTCAGAGAAAGTTACCAAGGGAGAATCACAGCTCAATGTCACCATCACATTTGTATCGGGTTTATCACCAATATTCTTGACGGCCAGGCTAAGCAGCAGGTTTTCACCAAAATCGGGGGTACCGTTGTGGTTTCCTGCGGTAAAATCGTTGATGGCATGATTCTGATAAGTAATATATGCCTGGTTCATTGCTGGTGTGAGCAGGAAGGGTGACGCGAAAGTCATGGCATAACCAAGCCTGGTATCTGTCCACACAGGATAAACTACTCCTTTATCGGCACCAATTGCCAGGTAGTCGCCCATGTAGGAAGAGGCCATATTTGGAATGGGTGAAGGAGTAAAGGCTACATCACTCACAGCGAAATCTTCGAATGTTTCGGCACCGTCAACTGAAACTGCACACCATGCCTCGGCTTGTGCCGCAGCCACATTCCTGTTATCGTAGAAAATAACGGCAACATTCCCATTGGAAGGATCTGTACATACCCAGGGGAGGTAATGTTGCTTCCCGGTTCCAAGCGGATCGGAGTTTACTTTTATTGGGGTACTCCAGGTAACGCCTTCATCTTCTGATTTAATCAGGTAAACTTCAACTCCCTGACCTGTGTTCACCCCTGGAGTGTTAACATTAGTCCATACCACGTAAATATTTCCCCTGTTTTCACCGTCGCTAATATCCACGGCCATGGAAGGAAATGAGTTTACACGCATGTTTTGTGTAACATTGTGATTACGTATCCCTTTGATATTGTTGATGATCCTGTAAGCAGGCTGCCATGTTGCGCCACCATCAAGTGATTTCGCCATAGCCAGTGAATTCTCGTCTGACGGCCAGCTGTCATATATCGCCCAAACAGCATAGACTTCACCATTAGGGCCGGTTTTCATGTTTACACCCTGGTTATGAGACCCTGCATTAACTGCAGAACTGATATGCTGGACACCAGACCATGTATTTCCATCATCTGTGGAACGGGAAGTGCCTATTTCATTCTCATTAGCACCCCCAAAGGTAGTCCAGGCATTATACAGGTTTCCATTGTATGGGCTTGTAGGACTATTATCAATCCACATATGGTTTTTATCAAGCATATTACCAAAACCAGAGGGAGCATTTGCCACTACCTTTCACTGTCCATGTAGTGCCCTGGTTATCGCTATATGCCACACTTTGTCCGCTTCCATTATTGATAAAGCCCACAAACCAACGACCATTGTCATTGATACAGGTGGTAGGGTCACCACTGTTACCTCCTCCTGCACCCTGGAAGGATCCTTGCCAGGTTGATGCAGTATCCACTGAAAAAAGATAATCAGCTCCATAAATAGAGCCGGTACTGGGTTGAGGGGTTGAGTTATTGGAGTTTAGGATTAAAGCACCATTATCCGGTGAAATAAAAACAGAGTTTTCACTTTGAGTGGAATTGCTGGTAGTTACCTGAACATCAGGAGAGTTTCCTGCTGCGACTCCCTTTGCCATTATTTTAGTTGTCTTCCATATTGGAGGAGGAGCCAAAGCATTTGGAGCCACCGGCACCAAACCGGCTTCAGCCATCTTTTTCCAATATCCCATATTGTCGATACGGGTATCAGGAACATATTTAGGGGGCAACATCTCCCGGGTAAACTTAACTGTATCTTTCTTAAAGGAATACTCCCGCTCCTGGGAATATACCATGCCTGATAGCAGGCATCCGATTAGCAATGCTAATAAAGAATATCTCATTTTGAAAGGTGGTTTGGTTTGAAAAGTGGTGGTTGGTTTTATGTTGATCTGTTGAATTATTCAGAGGTAAAACCCAATGCTTCTCCATAGGAACTTTGGAATGGCTTGGGGCAATTTCATCCTTATTTAGTACACGAAGATAATTTATTTCAGTTTCATCCTATCAAGCTGTTCAAAAGACTGTGAAAAATACCCTGATTCCCTCCAGCCCTTAGTTTTCAGTTCTGTCACCTTTTACCATCTGCCTGATGTATACAAAATGATCTTCCTTCCATATACAACTTCGGACTTAAAAGATCACCAATCGTGTGGTAACGGATTGGTCAGATTTTAAGGTAAGAAGGTAAGTCCCTTGCGACAAATGCTCAATCGCAAGAGGAATAATTTTCTGTCCTGACAATAAAAATTCTTCAGAATTCATAACTATACTACCGGATGCATTTGCAAGTGAATAAGAGACTTTGATTTCAGATGAGGAGTAAAGTTCGATGTATGCCTGACTTTGAGCAGGACTTGGATAAACACGGAAATATACACTTCCGGATTGTATTTTTTCAGGGCAATCTTCAAAAGAAACCCGTGTAGATTTTGTAGCGGAGCAACCATGTTCACCGATTACAGTTACTTCTAGTGTTGCGGTACCTATCCCTGTGCCGGTGCTATCCACCCTGATCACTGCTGAGGATTGGTTTCCGGGGTTCCAGTCATAGGACACCGCACCGGGAGTGGTTGCATCCAGGTCGGCGGAATAACCTGTACACCTGGTGTAACTGGCGGGAAGCGGAATTACCGGAAGATCATACAAAGTTAAGCGGAGGGTATCCACATCGATACCACAGGCATCATTATTCCCGGCATAACTAACCAGGAGCAGATCTGCATAGCCTTTGAGCAGGTCTGACGGACCGGGAATATATTCGGGAAATAAGATTGCCGGGTCACTGAAAGTGCCGTCACTCCCGTCGGTTCCCCAAAAAACAGATGTATAATTGGACGCTGAAGCCGAAACTATCCGGAAAGATTCCCCTTTACAAACCCCAGCATCAGGACCCGCATATGCTGTTGGCTGAGGAAGAATGGTCAGGTTCATACTGTCGATGGGAAGATCATTCACTGTTGACCCATACACTTTAAGTATCAGGGTTACAAGCCCTGCGGCCTTATCAGCTTCACTGGGAGTATACCGCGTATGCGCAGCATTAGGGTTGGCAAATATCCCGGTGCCGGTTGTTATCCATTGCAAAGAATCATAATAGGTTGCAATCCCATTACATGCATAGACCTGGCATTCATAAATGATGGCATCTTTCCCTGCTTCGGCAGTGGTATACTGTACAGAAGGGAATTCGATGAAATCTACGAAAGCTGCATCAAGTCCAATACTGAGTTCCGGATCTTTGGCATATTCCCATTTAAAATCGTGGTAGCCCGGTGTAACAGGGAATACAACCCTTGACCAGTCTACCTCACCTGCCCATTTTCCCACAAGATCATCATCGATATAAAAGTTAAGGTAATCGTACCTGGCTTCGGAAGAAACCTTCCTGTAAAAACTGATGCTATCGTAGGTCAGGGCCCTGCTATTTATTGAAAATACGGAGGTCTGGTTCTTCCCGACACTTCCTGAACGAAGGCAGTACTTACCTTCATAGGCCATAATGGTATCTATTCGCCAATTGCTATTCCCGCTGAATTGCCAGTTAAAATGATTTACATCTCCTGATTCCCAATCCTCAAATATCAGCCCGATTTTCTTTTGAAAAATTCTGATCTTCTCCTGTCCGGTAAAACGGGCGATTGCCCTGAAAGAGGCCGGAGTGCCGGTAGTAACTGTATCAACCTGTACCTCGAAAATTGCATCCCGAACTTCTCCGGGGCCAATCTCACCCAGCAATTGAACAGGAGTACTTACAGTGACAAAGTCCTGCAACGATTCAAGTTGACAACTTGCGAAAGTTGCAGGGTAAAGGGTGGGATTTTTCAGCCTTATCTTCACCCTGCAGTTTTCAGCAGGGTCAAAGGAATGGTTATTATTGGATGATGAATCTTCAACCAGGAAATCAATGATGAGAAGATCGGGAGCCAAAGCTTTTAAAGTAAAATAGGAAATGAAGGTGCTGTCATTCTTGTCTGTTGCATATACTGTAATAATGATTCGGGTTTCATTGGGCACCGTATCAGAGATGCTGAATGAGAAGGCATTGTAGATGCTCAGTGACTGACTGGCCCCAAAATTTCCAAAGAACTCGGTAGAATCGGTAAAATGCAGGTAGGGAGAATCGGTATGAAGGGTCACATTAACAAGGGAATCCGGCACATCGCCCATATTTCTAAGACTAAGTCCCAATTGAGCTGTTTCCCCGTATTCAACTTTTCCATTTCCATTCCCCGTTACGGAGTCATTATAATGAAAAGCCTGGAAAGCGATATAAGGCTCTCCGGGTGCGGGACCCAGCCTGAAAGGTGAAACATAGGCCATGGCAGCACCGGTGCGGTTATCAGTCCAGCAGGGATATATAAGTCCTTCCCGGGCAGCAATTCCCAGGTAATCGCCGAAATAATTATCGGAAAGCCCGGTAACCGGTGAGGGTGTAAATGCCACATCGCTTACCCTGAAATCCTGCCAGTTTTCTCCTCCATCGGTAGAAGTAGCAACCCAGGCTTCCACCTGGCTGGCAGGGGTATCACGGTCGTCGTAGGAGATCATTGCCAGGTTTCCATTTGCCGGGTCACAGGTGATCCATGGGAAATAGTGTTTTTTACCTGGTTGGGGCAAATCCTGGTTAATCCTGACAGGTGTTGACCAGGTGCTTCCACTGTCAGCAGAGCGAATCATATAGATATCTACATTATTTCCAGAATTGATGCCGGGGTAATTTAGGTTGGCCCATACGGCATAAATAGTACCTCGCCATGGACTATTGCTGATATCTACTGTCATACTAGGGAAAGAATTCACACGCATTTCTTTCCCAACACCATGGATGCGGATACCGCGGATAGAATCAAGAATACGTTTACCCGGTTGCCAGGTTTGTCCGCCGTTGAATGAGCGTGCAAATCCGATGGCTTTCTCGTCGCTGGGAAAAGCATCATAAATGGACCAGATGGCATATACTTCGCCATTAGGGCCTGTTGCGATATTTATACCCTGGTTATGACTCTTTGCATACACTGAATCGCTGATGGTAACCGGAATCTGCCAGGCCAGGCCTTTATCCGTAGAGCGTGAAACCTGCAATTTCCCATCACCAGGCCCTGTAATCACGGTCCAGCCATCATACATATTGCTTTTATAAGGGCTAGTGGGGCTATTATCGATCCAAAGATGACTTTTATCCAGTAATCCCCCCATTAAATCCGGAGGGGATGCAATTGCCCTGACTTTCCAGGTAACGCCTTCATCATTTGAATAAGCCAGTGCCTGTCCCCCACCCGAATGAATGAATCCCACGTACCATCTTCCTAAACTATTGATAGCAGTCGAAGGATCACCCATATTATATCCGCCGGCCCCATGAACCTGCCCATCCCATGTAATACCTCCATCAAAAGAGAAAAAATCATCGGCACCAAAAAAGTAACCCGGGTATGGATTTATGCTGGAATTATTGGAGTTCAGGAGATTTAAGCGGTTATTCGGACTGATGAATACAGAGTTTTCACTTTGCGTTGAATTGAGCTGGGTAACAGGAATATCGGGAGAGTCAGGAGTAGAGACTGAAGCATCTGTAATAAATGACGATTTGTAAACAGCTTCAGGGATCCATTTTGGAGGGGTAACCGGGACGAGGCCCAGTTGAGCCATCTTTTTCCAATAACCCATATTATCTATTCTTCTGTCGACGGTATATTTCTCGGGAAGTTTATTTCCGGGAAATAGTTCCTGGGCAGATAAATGATAGAATGGGAGTAGTGTCAACAATAAAATAAAAGTCATTCCCGGAAGAAATGACTTTTGGAATATTCTGAAAGAATCCCGGAATGATCTCCGGCTGATATTCATTTCAATTGACATCTCATTGGATAAGATTATTTTTTAACAAAGCGGGAAGTCAATAACTGATCCCCTGTTTTGATCATGCATTGATAAATTCCGGCAGCCAGATGTGAAGCATCCCATGAGAAAGGACTGCTTCCATTCCCTGTATTCAATTTGTAAGTTCTTCCATCAGATGCAACGACATAACAAATAACAGTTTCTGCGTCCTGATGTTCAAAATTGATATTGAGAATTTCATCAACCGGATTTGGAAAAACCTGCATGGCACCAATGGCGTTTATTTCTGAAGGAATTCCAACGGTACCTGTTACAGTGATGGCATATGTGACAGGCAGGCAATTATATCCGGATACTATAAGTTCAGCATTCCCAGTATTTTGTAAGGGTCCGTCGAATACGATATTCACATTGCCCTGATCATCAGTAAGACCCATTCCCCTGATGATTCCATCCATGAGGAATACACAGGTAAGACCATTCACTCCCAATCCGTTGGAAGTAACACCAACATTCATAGAGGTTGATCCTTTTACCAGGTTTGAGGGGTAGGTTGTAACGATATTCATTGCATCATCTGTCCAAACGGCCATTGCAGGATCACCCAGAACATTACAATCGTAGAAGCACCAGCGAATTGCTCCGGGTTCCCATTGACCGGGAGCGGTAACCCAGGGTGCTGTGGCAATCTTTGATTCCATATGGGCACGACCCAGGCGATTCAGTTTATCTGTATACAAGGCATCAAGGAATTCGCGGTGCAGGTGGGCTGATGGGCCTTCAGTCTGGCCTTCATTGAACCAGCCGTAGCGTGAATTTCCGACGAAAGCAGCTGCAAAGTTGTTGATGGAAACCATTTCTTCAGCAATACAATCCTCGAAATCGAAAGAACCACAAAGACATCCATGGGTATAAACCAGGCAGTAATTATGTGTTGTGCCATTCATCCCGCTGAAATTGGCGTCTGAAATATCCCAATTAGAGAGTTTCATTACATAGGTTTCATTGGCATGGCCACTATGATGCAACATTGGATATCCCTGGTTCAGCTGGCTGATCAGGTCAAATCCGCTCCAATTTGTTGTTTCGTCGTACATTTTATTGAACGTATAGGACTCAGGAATACCCACTGTAGTATAGCCATTGTCGGCTTTAGATCCTATCAGCAATTCAAGGTAATCGCTTCCCCAGGTATCGGGGTTACTATAAAGATTTTCACCAGCCATCAGAACTTTCCGGAACTCCCCGGGGACAGGAGTAAACTGGTATGAAATGGTTTTATGGAGCATCCGCTGCAATTCAAAAACATCGCTGAATGAAAGTCGTCCTACAGAAATATCAGGCAGGAGGTCATCCTCTTCAGGTTCACCCCATTTATTATCCCCGTTTGTGTTCCAGTTTCCATCCAAAGCAGAATAATATAAGTCGGATGGGATATTATAGTCCTCGTAAATGGAAGAGGATTGCACGATACAATAGAATCCCCTGTTGGGAATTAATTCATCATCACCGCCAAGGATAACATGTTCAATACCATGTTGCTGGTATTCCTGGATGATATAATTACGCATTTTTTCCTGGAGGTCCAGACCGGTCATGGAGGAACTGATGGACTCAGTAGTTGCAACTTCAGTTAAGAGACCTTCTTTAAGATAGGCTGATTTCAATAAATTGAAACTATTGGCAAAGGTGCCGGGAGTAATGATCAGGACCTGGTAATCCCCTGTGACAGCGGGTTGATCCGTACTATATACATCTATCATTTCAGGGTTTTCACAGAAGTTAGCCAGGCTGGAATGAATGACTTCAGAAGTCCGGAGGTTTGATAAAGCATGTTGCGCTTTGGCGGAAGGAATTGTATGGATAATCACTTTAACAGTCCGGTAGTAGCTTACCCGGCCGGTTGAAGGAATATAGCTTACAGGTGTGAAAGTAGAAAGTGCAATGGAACGGCCATTCAGAAAGGAAGTAACCAGTTTGCCAGATGGAGATTTTGGATATTTATCCGAGGATTGATAAACGGCATTATTGCGCACGAATTCCCCGGATGTTCCCAGGGATAATGGCCTCACATGCTGCTGTGGTGCAAGCATATAATGGTCCGGAAGGATCACCGGATCGGAGCCTATGATCTCAATACTGCCGGCTTCTTCACCCGGGGGAAGCATAAGGCTTACCTGCCTGTAAGGAAGAACAGGTTCTCCTGTGAGGCCTGTCAATAGTGTATTTGAGAAATTCAGTGTTTGATAATCCCCGGCAGACTGCGTAAGAGGTTGATCGAACTGGTAGATTTTTTCAACTTTCCCGGCGAATCCAAGGATAGCAATTAACAGGAGTGTGTTTGTAAGGAGGATCAGTTTTTTCATATTCATCAGTCTGGTAAAAAGGATTGGAATACCATACAAAGTTCAGCATTTTTTTATCAAGATGCTGCATAAAACCCTGAATAGTTTACAATTATTAATACAATGAAAAATGAAAAATGAAAAATCCAAATTCCAAAATCCAAAAACCAAAAACCAAAAACCAATCCGCCAGTTGGGGGAACAAGATCCAAATTCCCCTTTCCGACATCCAAAGCCAAAGGCTCTTGGGTCGGAAGGCATCGCTGGCAAATGGAAAGCGGACAAAACTGATCATCACGCGGATTTACGCAGATCTATTTGTGCTTTTTTTTTGTGTTTAATTTGAGTCATTTGTGGTTTCTTTCTCTGTCCCTTAAGTACTTATTTATCTGGGCCACCTTTAGCCAAAGGTTCCCCTTCGGACTAGCCTCGGCAAATGGACGCGCGTCGGTCAGCCGGCGGCCGGCACGCGGCCCCGGCACTAAACAGGATTAGTTTTTATGTTTATCCGCATTATGACAGCAGGTTTCGGCGGTACAGGTTTCAGGTTTTTCAACCACCAATACGACGCTGAATATACCTTCATCGGAGTTGATGTCATTATATTTTGTGACCATAGCGGGATCCAGGTATTTTGCCAGAAGGTCATCCGGAAGTTTAACCTTATTGACTTCGACGATACCTCCCTGGGAAAACCCGGTTTTCTTGAAGTAATCCATAAAAACACCAGCTTTTTCAGCACCCTGGATACAGCCTGCAATGGAGGATGCTTCATTTCTGAGTCCATCCGGAATATCTTCCAGGATCACAAAATCGGAAACACAAACATAGCCATTGTGTTTTACCACCCGATACATTTCATCCGCTACTTTTTGCTTATTGGATTGAAGGTTGAAAACACAGGTTGAATAAATTACATCTGCGTATTCATCAGGTACAGGGGCTGCATCGATGGTACCCAACCTGAACTCCAGGTTGCTGATATCAAGAGAATCCACTGTTTTACGGGCTTCGGATATATTTTTTTCTGAGATGTCGATGCCAATCACTTTCCCCGTAGGGCCAACAACCTGAGAAGCTGAAATGCAATCATTCCCAAGTCCGGAACCAAATTCTACCACCCTGTCACCTTCCTGTAATAACTGGAATCGGTCAGGGAGGTTTGGATCTATTTCTGCAGAGGTTCTGCTGCCTGAATGACACCCGCAGCCTCCGGAACCACATCCACAGGCACTGTTATCTACTTGTTCCTTATTTTCGATGGTATTGATTTCTACTTGCATATGTATATTGAGTTAGTTACAGGACAAAATAATGGTGTTACAATAACAATAAATTTTAGCAATTGTTTATCGGTGTGAATAAAAAAAAAGAGCCTGCTGAATACAACAGGCTCTCATAAATATTCTATTCAGGTTTACCGCTGGATGGTTACCTTTTGTGATTGTTTAAGTTCTTTCCCGTTAATGCTGAGGAAATACATTCCTTCAGGCATCCTGGAAATATTAAGGGTAGTAATTGATTTTCCGTTAACCTGGACAGTTTCCTTAGCCATTACTTTTCCAAGTGCGTTCATCAGCCTGATTTCAACAATATCTTCTGTTTTGGAATTCAACCTGATATTTAATTCTTTGTGAGCAGGATTAGGATATACCGTAATTGCCTGTACGACTGTATTTTCTTCTTCACCTGTACAATTAACCGCTGAAATATCCATGTACTGAGTCCATGAACCTTCGCCACATTCGCTGATACCTTTTACGCGTAAACTGGCAATTCCGTACCAGTTATGATTCCAGCTGATGGTAGCTGTGGCACCGTTATTAACAATGGTACCGGCACCTGTTGCAGGATACAAATCCCAAATATAGGAAGTAGCGCCTGTACTGGTAGTGGTGTAATCGGTAGTCTGGCCCTGGTTGTTTGTACAAACCACGATAGGTCCGACAGGATCAGTTACTTCAGCACCCGGACGAATGTTTACATAGCCTGTTTTGGTGATAGTTTCTGACTGAAGGCCGGTAGTTGTTGTCATAATAACATCATAAACACCCAGGAGTATGATAGATAATAGAAGGCGCATCACCTGTAGCTGTAGAAGGTGTTCCTCCCGGGAACTGCCATTCAATAACAGCCGGGCGGCCTACAGAAGCATCACCGAAGTTGATTCCATTATGTTGACAGATATCAGTTTCTGAAGTTGCTTCAAAATCGCTCTGAACAGGGCGAATGGTCTGGAGGATTTCCTTGTTTCCATTATTCTGTACAAAAGCAACGAATTCAATATCTTCCATAGGCCACAATGGGTCAATATTGGCGGTAATAGAGACAGTCTGAACATCAGATCCGCTGAAATCGATCGCTGTACCGTTCTGATCAGGAATCATAACGCGATCCACATAATTCAGGTGAGTCTGTCCCTGCCATGATTGTGCAATTTCTGACTGTGTTACGGTAAAATGAAATATCAGTTGATCAGCCGGAAGGGCAGAAACCTTCGTAATGGTGAAATTGAATACAAACTGCTGACCTGTCTGGGTCATAGTGTAATCAATAGTAAGAGGAGAGGAAATTGCGATCCTCTGGTTATATTTTGGCAGATAGGAAGAATACATACTTTGGGTATGATCTCCACCAACCACTGAAAGGACTCCATCAAAACGGGCCGTAGGGTAACCACTAATAGCATAATAAGTATTCCTGGCGTTGGAATAATTATTGGCATAACTATCTCCATTATGGTTTTCAATAATGGCTACACGTTTTCCGTTGGCTACGAGGTCATCGGCTCCCAATGCTGCACCCGGGCAATAGGTACACCATGTACCTGTGCCTATTTCAACAGCAACCAAGTTGCGTTCCACCTGTGCATTCAGCACCAGGACAGCGATCAGAAATGAAAATACGAGTGTAAATTTTTTCATGAGAATGAAGTTTGTTGCTAATTGATTGAGTACAGTTCTTGTTATTGCTTATCAATGTTTAATACGCAATTATGACAAAAGTAATACATTATTTTTAAATTCTTTTCCTTATTAAAAATAATTATAAAGCTTTAACAACTTTATTTATGATTTGTCCTTCAGGGGTAGATAACCGAAGCAGGTATGAGCCCGGTTTAAGAGCTATTTCCTGGAACTCCAGCTTGTTAAAATTAAGTATTTGTTTGCCTGATTTCAATGTTTGTGAGAAAAGCTGTCCTATTTCCCTTCCCTGTAAATCCAGAAGATCTACTCTGCATAAGCCCGGAGTTTTCAAGGTAAACTGCAAGGTAAAATCTGTGGTGAAAGGGTTGGGATGAATCCGTGAAGTCAGAAAGTCGTTCTTTAATGGTTTAACTCCAACAGTTGGGAACAGATAAAAATCAAGTTCGTATTGACTCCCCGGCATCAGGGTAAGCGAGTCACATTCCTGCCTGTAACCATCTAAGCCCGCACAGATTTCCCTTTCACCACGGATGAGTTCCATGGTATAGTGCCCTGTGGAATCAGTCATTACAATACTATCACCTGCCATTACGAATACACTATCTATTGGCTCATTTGTGAAGGCATTATAAACTCTTCCTGAGAGGTGGCCAACTGTATCCGGAACCCGGGGATGAAGACATGACATCGCATCAAAATCAAAACCTGCATCATTTACGTTGGAGGACCCATTGTTGTCGTCGAGCAGCATGAAATACCTGGCTTCTGATACACCGTAAGGCTGCAGGTCGAATGACATGGTTCCCGTTCCGAATCCCACATTTGTCCATGGGCCATCCATAGTGCTTCCAGCATACAGCGTGTATCCTTCCGGGGAAGAATCCCCTTCATAAACAGTGATATCAAACGTTCCCGGTTCACCATCATGAATGGTGTCCTGCATATCGACAATGATATAACCTCCACGTCCCAATGAGTAATTCACCTGGTCAGGAGGGCCGATACAGGCAGCAGTATATCCTTCATCTCCCGGGTTTTGTGCACTGAAATTGGGTATCCTGGAGCTGATTACGCGATAAAGAAACTGGGAAGTCCTTGGTGACATCTCAATATTAACTGTAGTGGACTGAAGATCTGTAACCTGGACATTATCAATGGTAACAGGATCATATCCGTTGGCAACCACTTTCAGGGAGTAAGACCCCGGCACCAGGTATTTATGAAAATCCCCAACTTCAGGATCACTGTAAACAGGATAATTTAGTCCGGTGAAGATGGCTGCACTCACAGGTTTACCGGTTATAGCATCAGTGATTACACCCTGAATTCCATATCCGCTATGTTGGATCAATTCCAGCATTGCCGGCTTATTGATGTTATAATAGTATTGAACATCTGTGGGTTGCTTCTCCATAGATATCTCAACGGACCATGCTACCGAACCCATACAGGCATAGTTGAAATCTTTGGTACTGCCCTGAATGAGATACATCACAATGGAACCTTGTCCCCAGGGCAGGGAGGAATAACCTGAAGCATTTGAATATACCATTGCCAGGTTTTCGATGGAAGGCTTATCAGGACATGGACTCAACCGATAACTCCATGGATAGGAGATAATCTCAGTCCCGCTATGGTAATTGGTATATGATACAAACTGGTTCTCGTACTGACATTTACGTAAGGCCTTGGTTTCAGGTTGCGAAAAAGGTCCGATGCTGCCACCTTCACCACCCCACATATACCCATAGTCCCGATTGATATCCACAGAAGCGCTGTTGTAGCGGGACATATTATCCCGACCCCATGGATTAACGCAATAGTAAAGCCAGATTTCACGATTGTCGACTAATCCGGTAATCTGGGGATCAGATCCATACCCCAGGCATAAGTCACGGGCAAGCTGAATCATATTTTGGGAACCTCCAACCTCATCACCATGAATTCCCCCATCCAATAAGATTTCCGCCTCATTTTCATCCGTCAGAACATTGTCACTAATCTTTAAAGCAGCCAATTCCTGCATCAGGGAATTATATCCATAGATAACTTTTTTACAGATACCAGGATAATGTGTAACCAGGCTATCAGCTATATTCCTGATCTGGTTGTAAGTATAATATCCTGATGGCACCAATGCGTCGCCGAAGCTGGCAGACCAGCTGTTCAGATCAGGCTTTAGTACTTCTGTGGCAAAACCTTCCTTTTTCAGCAGTTCCCATTCAGAAGGGATCAGATATCCTAAAGCATACGTTTGATAGATATCCCCATTAAAATTGAGGGAAGCCAACTTTGAAGCAGTATTTTCCTGGCTGAGGAAAACCTTTACTTCCATTTCCCCGGTGCGCCAGGGGGTATTCTGAGCCGGCAGAAAATGGGACAAAATAAAGCAGAAGAAGAGTAGTATTAGTTTTTTCATTTCTTATTGATAATGAATCTTTAAGGTGGGATTACCTGACCTAAAGAAACTATTTGAAAAGGGGTTCATTTAATTTAAAATTTCTGTTCATTCAGGAGATCATTCCAAACTAAATTCTTCTGAACTGATTTCAAGTTACACCATTGATTCTATAACAATTCAGAATCAAAATGTACTGATTATTTCCAAACTTATTCTCCCTGCTGATCAAGCTTATTTAAAGCAAAAGCATAGGCTCCGATGCTTACGGCTCTTGAGGTACCCAGGCGCGAAACCCCTACACCGGTTCTTTGAAGCGGGTCGTAGCTGATGGAGAGGCTGGTTCCGGGAATAGGTATTGTTTTAGCCATCCCTTTCAGGAAGGTGGCTTTCTGAGAGACATCTTCCAGGTTAAATGCAGTTAGTTCGGTGCGACACAAAGGCTCCCCTTTAATATTGCATAGCGGATTATTCATTTCTGCCACCAGGTAAGGAAGAAGTATATCGGAAGCACCTGAAAGGCCTCCACCAACTACTACCAGGGCATCTACCAGGGTAACAGCATTGGCGAGGGCATCCCCTGCATTTTCGGCTAATCGTTTCCAGGCTTCCAAAGCAGCCGATTGGTTTCCCTCTTTTTCACCTTTTGCGATGGCACAGATTTCCTTTGGCTCAGGGGAATCCTCAAAAGGAATCCCAGCATTTTGAGCATAGACACGTTTTACAGCGCGGATAGAAACTCCTTCTTCAGCATATGCCAATGGATGGAGTTTTGAGCGGAGTGCCCATATTTCAGCCCCGGCGGAATTATCCCCATAGAATAGGTTCCCTCCTATCACCAGGCCTCCACCAAACCCTGTTCCCAGTGTAATACCAAACAGGTTTTTATAACGTTTGGGATTCCCGGCAGCTTCAAGTTCCTTGTTGATTGCGGGTAATAATCCGGCCATTGCCTCCCCGTAAACAAACAGGTCTCCATCGTTATTGATAAAGGTTGGAATCCCAAAATGATGTTCGAGCATGGGGCCTAAGGCTACACCTCCTTTAAATGTTGGCAGATTTTTAAGGTCCCCGATAATTCCGTTCGGATAATCGGCAGGGCCGGGAAATGCAAAACTAATGGCTACTGGTGCCTCAGCCAGCCGGTCTTTTACCTGCCGGAATCCGGTTATAATCGTTTGAAGCACTTCCTGCAAAGAATCACCGTGGGCGGGAAGACAGATGGGTTCGATAATCTCTTCCCCTGCCTGCGCGGCTGAGAACACAAAGTTTGTCCCCCCGGCATCCAGGGTCATGACAATACGGTTGTCTGTATTATAAGGCATATGAATGTTGAGTGAATTTCGGCTAAACAGAAAGGGTAAAAATACAATTCTCCCGGGAATGAAATGATCATTCCGGGTCAAAAGTAGGAAAAGAAAAAATATTAAGCCCTTACCTGAAGTTCATCAGTTAGCTGGAGAATCAGTTTTTCGTATTGTTTCCCGAATTCCGGCACCAGTTTGTGCAGTTGGTGGAGCTGGTCCCACATTTTGCAATACTCATGAATCTTTCCAATGGTTTCCTTCATTTCAATGCTACCTACCAGGTCGATACTTGATTTGATTTTATGGGCGTAAATCTCAACACCTTCAATATTGTTCTCCTTATAAGCATTTACAAGGTCTTTCACATAAGCCGGTGTCACCTCAATAAATTTCCTGATCATTCGGGTCACTTGTTCTTCATCCCCTTTAAGAATTTTGGAAATAATACTAAGATCCATGTATGAACCATTGGTAATGAACTGACTCTCTGACGGTTCTTCTATTTTCTCCTTACCATTAACAGGTTGAGAATTTTGAATCAGCGACAGCATTTTCAGATAGAAATCGTCGGGGTTGAATGGTTTGGAGATATAACCATTCATGCCGGCATCGGCACAGTTTTCAATGACGCCTTTTAGTACATTGGCAGTTAAGGCAAGGATAGGAGTGTTAATTTTTAACTGGTCACGGATAATTTTGCTGGCTGTGAGACCATCCATTACCGGCATTTGCAAATCCATCAGGATGATATCAAAAGCTGTTGTTTTCAGAATATCGACAGCTTGTTGTCCATTTTCGGCAATTTGAATTTTAGTTTGCCATTTCTCCAATAATGATTGAGCAATGATCTGGTTGAACTTATTGTCCTCAACCAATAAAACCCTGGTATCCTTCAATGCTTCCTGTGTGGGTTTTACAACTTCGCAAACTGTATTTTTTTCTGAAGGCACTCCTTCCTGGAGTTCTATGATAAAGTAAAACTTACTTCCGACATCTTTCATGCTTTCAACATGAATGGAGCCTCCCATCAATTCTACCAGTTGTTTACTGATTGGCAATCCGAGTCCGGTGCCTCCATAGGTACGGGTGATACTTTCATCTTCCTGCTGGAAACTCTCGAATATCTTTGATAAATGATCAGGGTTGATACCAATACCGGTATCTTCCACAGCAAATTTGATCCTGTTGGAACCTTTTTCCTTGGAAAGTAGCTTACATTTCAAGTCAACCCTACCTTCACGTGTAAATTTAATAGCATTGCTAACCAGGTTCACCAGGACTTGCTGCAAGCGCAATGGGTCACCGGTAAGCATGGGGGAGATATTGGCATCAATGGTATAATTGAATTCAATATTTTTATCTTCAGCTTTATATTCCTGGGTGTCAAATACTTTCTTGACGACATCTTTGATATAAAACTCTGTTTTTTCCAATTCCAGCTGACCTGATTCAATTTTCGAGAAATCGAGTATATCATTGATGATATTGAACAGGCTATCAGAAGAGGAATTAAGGTTCCTCAATATTTTTTTCTGTGGGTCGTCCAGATGCGTATTGTCGAGCATATTAATCATCCCGATAATAGCATTCAGAGGTGTTCGTATTTCATGGCTCATATTGGCCAGGAACCTGGATTTGGCGCTATTTGCTGATTCTGCGGCTTCTGTCGCTTTTTTCAGTTCCCGATCGGCATCTTTCCTGTTGGTGATATCGCGGGCAATACCTGTAGTCCCCAGCAATTCACCTTTTTCGTCGAGAATTGGGGCTCTGTAAATTTCATACCATCTTTTATTGCCTTTAACCTCTAACCTCTCTTCAATGGTCATCAATTTCGATGACTTCATCACTTCTTCATCCTGTTCTCTGAAATGACCGGCTACTTCTGGTTCCCAGAGGTCTTCCACCGTTTTTCCAATGGTAGAATCGATGGAATCCAGCTCAAAAGTATTTACGAAAGCTTCATTAACTGCCAGGAATTTACCTTTTGTGTCCTTTAGCCACATTTGGTAAGGGATGTTATTAAATATTGCCTTCAGGTAAGCCTCCCGTTTTCTGAGGGCCTCTTCGGTACGTTTCCTATCTTTTACATTACTTAACAGGTCGGCCAGAACGCGAAGGAAGGTAATTTCTTCTTTATTCCAGACCCTGATCATTTTTACAGAATCAAAACCTACGAATCCCAGGCATTCATTTTTGAACATCATAGGAATGGTGATCAGGGTTTTGATGCCTTGTGGTTCCAGGATATTTCGCAAATTGCTGCCTTGCGGTAACTCATTGACATCAGGGATGGTCATGATTTCACCGGACCGATGGGTGGATACCCATTCAGGAATCAGTTCATTCGGGATTTCCTGAAGATTCTCTATTTCCGGGCTAATTCCTTTTCCACACCATTCAAATGTATTCGACATGGTGTCAGAAAGTTCATCATAATCGAAGATATAGACCCTATCAACTTCCAGTTGTACCCCGATAAGGGAAAGCAATTGATTTACGGCTTCAGCACTGTTTTCAATCGGGATATTGATGAAATCTGTCGCAAGATGAGTGAGCAGATTTTGCAGGTTACTGAGCTTATTCAGTTTTTCTTCGGCCTGCTTTCGATTAGTGATATCGGTGAAAGTTCCCAGTACCCTGTCCGATTCATCGCCTGAGACTGTATGTATTACTTTGCCCCTGGCAAGTATCCATTTATAGGAACCATCCTTACATTGAACCCGATGCTCATTAATGAAGTACGGGGCTTTACTGTTGAAATGGTTGTGGAGATCGGTGGTAACCCTTTTCCTGTCATCAGGATGAATCCGGCTTTCCCATTCATCGATTATGTGGCCTATTTCAGATTCCTCATACCCCAGCATGGCTTTCCATTGCCGGGAGAAGAATACATCATTGGTTAGAATGTTCCAGTCCCAAACCCCATCACCGGATCCCTCCAGGGCAAACTGCCAACGTTCATCACTTACACGCACAATCTGCTCGGCTCTTTTCCTTTCGGAGATATCTCTTATGGTTCCTTCAATAAAAGCGGGATTACCATTTTCATCTTTGATCAGGTGGCTGGTAATAGAGACTGAAAGCTTCGTACCATCCTTCTGTATCAGTAAGTTTTCATAATCGTTAATAACCCCTTTTTCGAAAAGGAGTTTAAGCATTTTATTCCGACTCTCGATATCAGCATAAACTACATCAACTGTTTTACCGATAAGTTCCTCAGCGTGATAACCGGATAGTTTATAAACCGATGGAGAAAGTTCCAGGATATTTCCTTTTACGTCGGAACGATAGTACAGATCAAGGAATGAATTAAAGATTGCCTGGTATTTGTCGGCATTTTCCCTGAAATCTTCTTCTGATTTTTTTCGTTGGGTGATATCATGACTGATTCCAACTATTCCAATCACGTTTCCATCAGCATCCAACTGGGGTATTTTATTGCCGATGAGCCATTTTTTTTCTCCTGATGGAGTAAGCAGGCATGCTTCCCGGTTCAGGATGGGTTCTTTTGTTTTGATAATCTGCTGATCTTCTGCTTCTGTGATCTGAACGATATCCTTTGGATAAAAATCAGCATCTTTCTTACCTATCACTTCTTCAATCGCTGACATCCCCAATAATTCGGCTTCAGCATGGTTGAGCATGGTTTTCCTTCCATGCAGGTCCTTGAAGTAAATTGGATCAGGAATGTTATTAATGATTGTATTCAGAAGGATTTTCTCACTTTGAAGTTTTTCTTCTGCAGAAATGCGCCTCATGACTTCGCAGGCCGCCATGCAGGATTGGGCCAGCAATTTGACAATAGGTTCAAGGTCCTTGATCTGGTTGTATTTGAATTCTGTTGCCCTGCCTAATACCAGCAGACCAAATGAATCCAGGACAAATCCGTAATAATATTCTTCTTTATAAACCTGGCAATATTGACTGTTTCCGCCTTCAGCATGTAATTTACTAACAAGCTCTCCTATTAATGACTTATGAACTGAATCTTCCTTTATGAAATAAGGAACTGAATAGATAGGTTTGAAGCTGTCTTTTTCCAGGCGGCTCACGCTAACCATAGTACATCCTAATTTCTTTAGGAAAGCGTGGGTAGATTTCTTGAGTGTCTTATTCAAGTCCAGCTCCCCTCCAACAGAGAGGGCAAGTTCAAGCAGCACCTGGTTCCAGATATAATTTTCCATCTTATCCTTCAAATATTCCAACTACAGAAGTTTTATTATAAAACTCAAGGTAATCATGCCCTGAATTGGCTATTTCACCTAAAGAAAGGGCTCCAATCAGCCGGGTTTCCCCTGCTGCGATCCGCAGTTCTTCAGTAAACTTATCACCGAGAAATTGAGCCCGTGTGATACAATCTATAAAAAAGGTGACAGTATTCTGTTTCCCCGGAACCATGGATTTGGTTTCCCTGAAAACATTTTCTGCAATACTCCTTGACTTGGCAGTACCAGCCAGCAAGGATTCAGCATCTCCTTTCAAAACATATACGAATGAATTAACTGGTAATTCACCCAGGCAGATCATGGATTTATTCATGGTTTGAACAGGGTCTCTGACGAGTAATTCATCTGCCACTTTCACGATTCCTAAGGGGTAACTCCTGGCGATTTCTTCGAATAATTGAGATTTCCCTTTTTCTCCTTCCTGATTACCGATAAAATCGAGGTAAACTTCACTGGCAGGTTTCCAGTCGATAGATTGAACACTATTATAACTGGATTCAGTAATTTTCATGGGCTGTGAAACCGGGTGCCATCCATGTGCTACTCCAACACCACTAATTGTATCGGCAAAAGCAAATAAAGCCGCATCCTGGAGAATCCCTTTGGGAGTAATGACACATGGAATAGGTGTGAAATTGGCTGAACCGGCACCTCCTCCGATATAGTTCGATTGTAATCCGAAATAATTAAAGGTAGCGTCCAGCAACGGGGCAATGGTTTTGCTCATTCCGTCCACAAAAATGAAAGTCGTTTTATCAACAACGGGCTTACCCTGAAATGGCAATGCGAATTCCTGATCGAAATCAGTACCTTCTTCACTGATATTTTCCAGTATCAAGGTCGAAACCTCCTGGGTCAGGCCTGCCACGATAAAACCGGTTGAAATTGATTCCAGCTCTGTCAAAACTTGTGGGAATACTCCCCCAAAAACAGGCTTTGACAATCCTTTTAAAAAATTATCAAAATTACCGGGGTTCAATGACAATGTTTCAGTGGCCAATACCATTACAGATCTGACAGATACTTCAGATTCAGTTGCAAGGATCGAGGCCTTCAATTTAGCAAGGTCACCATTCCTGTCAATGTTTATGATCATAGTCCAACTGGTTTTATTGATAAAAGCCTGGAGAATTTGTCTATCAGATAGTATTCACCTTTTATTTATCAACTTACCTATCTATTTGTAATACACTGAGAGGTGAAATAAGCTGAAGTGATCTTATTTTTTATATGAGTAAAATCCCCTGAAGTAAATAGTACTGAAAAACTGAGGCACTCGGAAGATCTAAACAATTAAGGAATTCAGAATTTGGAAGAAAATTCGATTTGATTTAAGAATGTCGATTAACGAATTTGGAATTGAGAAGAAAATTCGATTTGAATTAAGAATGTCGATTAACGAATTGGGAATTGAGAAGAAAATTCGATTTAAATTAAGAATGTCGATTAACGAATTTGGAATTGAGAAGAAAATTCGATTTGAATTAAGAATGTCGATTAACGAATTTGGAATTGAGAAGTATGCTACTTCAAAAATTGTTAATCGCTTGCACGTCAGGCCGGAAGACACCAACGGGTTTGTGATATCGGAAAATCAACCTTATAAATCCAAACCCCGTCGGGTCCGGAAGACACCGCCGGGTTTCGAGATTGGGAAATCTTACTTAATTAATACCTGTGTTCACTTTGGCCAATTCTAATAACTTTAGGCACTCTAGCTCACTCTAGCTCACTCTAGGCACTTTAGTTCACTCTAGCTCACTCTAGGCACTTTAGTTCACTTCCCCCCCAAAACACTGGTAATTTTTCGATAAAAATCATTGGCATCAAAAGGTTTGGACACATAACCATCCATTCCGGCTTCGATACATTTTTCCATCACACCTTTTACTACATTGGCAGTAAGCGCCAGGATAGGGGTTTCAATCTTCATTTCATTTCTTAATAAAGAGGTAGCTGTAATCCCATCCATTTCAGGCATTTGAATATCCATTAATATCAGGTCATACTTATGTTTGCCTATTAATTCGATGGCTTTCTTTCCATTTTCAGCCACATCCGATACAGCACCCCATTTCATGAGGAGGGCCTGGGCAATAAACTGGTTGAACTTATTATCTTCCACCAGCAGAATCCTGACTCCTTCGAGTGATTCACTTGTTGGAACAGGTGTACTATCGGGGATTTGAACAGCAGGCTGAAGACCCATTGGCAGTTCAATGGTAAAATAAAATGTACTCCCTGAATCTTTCTTGCTATTTAACTGTAATTTCCCTCCCATCAATCCTACCAGCTGACTGCTTATGGCTAAGCCCAGTCCGGTTCCACCATAGATCCGGGTTGTACTTTCATCCTCCTGTTTAAAACTGTCGAAAATCTTTTTCTGATTCTCAGGGCTTACACCGATCCCGGTATCGATAACACTGAATTTTATCCTGAAATGACCATTTTCGATGGCAAGCAATTCATTCCTGATCTCAACCTTGCCTTCGGAGGTAAATTTTATGGCGTTACTCAGGAGGTTTTGCAAAACCTGCTGAATTCTGACCGGGTCGCCTAAAAGGCAGGATTTAATGGCCGGATCTGAAATCATCCCGAATTGAAGATCCTTCTCGCGGGCTTTATATTTATAGGTATCATAGATATTCCGAAAGAGTTCATGAATATCGAAATCAGTTCTTTCGAGATCGATTTCACCGGATTCAATTTTGGAAAAATCCAGGATATCGGTTATAATACTTAACAGGTTATCCGATGAGGTATTGAGATTTCGAAGCAAGATCTGTTGTTTGTCATCCAGGCCTGTATCACCCAGAATCCTGATCATGCCTACAATGGCATTCAGCGGGGTTCTGATCTCATGGCTCATATTGGCCAGGAACCTTGATTTGGCAAGACTTGCTGCCTGGGCGGCTTCGGTTGCTTTCTTTAAAGCCTTTTCAGCATTTTTCCGGTTTGTAATGTCTTTATATTGCCATAAATGCCCTAAGAAAGTGTTTCCTGAAATAATAGGCAAATAGTCCCTTTCGAAAAAGATGCCGTTTGGCAGCTCAAGCTCTTCTCCTATCACCGGTTTCAGTTCACTGATGATTTGGAGGATACGTTGAGAAAAATGCGTTGGGTTACTGAACATATGCCCGGAATCATCTGCAGCCCGGGAGCAATCAATACCCAGCATCATGTCGGGTTCCAGCGGGATTTTAAAAAGGTTGCAGAAATGTTTGTTGATAAGGGCAATTCTCCGATGCTCATCTTCAACCAGGATCCCTGCTTCAAGATTATGAATCAGGGTTGAAAGCCTGTAAGTCATGGATACCAGTTCAGCTTTCGATTTCTTATCCGTCGGAGATATCTCTTTTTATTATCAGGCCAGCTGCATAAGAAGCTATAAGGATAAAGAGTGCAATCAAATCATCCGAAAAATAATCCTCTTCACTACTGCTCACAGCAAGTATGCCCAACAACTCATCTCCGTTTTTCAGCGGGATCTGGAGTAGCATAGATGAGGCATTTGCTTCTTCTTCAAAAAACCTTGCAAACGGGTCATCAATAGAATTAAGCAATGAATATCCAGCCTCATTGAAATGCTGAGATGCCAGTTGAAAACATTGGAGTGCAGTATCCCCTGAAACAGAATCCTGCTTTTCATGTGATATTTTAATGAAAGTCACATTTTCCTGATCCCAGAAGTATAGATTCCAATGAAGTGTCCCTGGCAATTCAGTGAAAACCAATTCCAATTCCCTGTTCAATTGAGGCAAGCTGAAAGGATCGGAATTAATCCGGCCCATTTGATTCAGTTTACCAATTACTCTATAATACGGAATGGAATGTGACATATAAGATCCCTAAAATTACCATGAGATGCCTGGATTAATTGCCATAAAGCAATAATTGTAATCATACAAACTTAAGAATACCGGAGTAATATTAAAAATTATTCAATTCAAACCCTGTAACAAAAAGCCCCAATCATGTGTTAAGATGACTGATTCGTTTTTAAGCGGGAATTATTTTTTCAAAATAAAACAATACCTTTCCCTGGACTACTATAGTATATACCTGATTAATAATCATTTACATGTTTGGAATAATATTTGATTTCTCAAAGCAAAACAATTGATATGTATATCCTTTTAGTAGAAGAAGATCATTTTTACGCATCAATGATCATGGGTTTTCTGAAGAAAGCCGGTTTTAGTAATATCAAGCATATTGATAATGGTGTGGATTGCCTTTTGCAGGTTTATGAGGAAAGCACGCCTGATCTTGTAATACTTGATTCTCATCTTTCCAGGGTTAACGGTGTTGATGTTATTCAGAAACTGGTAACTCATAAACCAGGGATGAAAATCCTTGTGATGAAGCCACTGACAAGCAGCAAAAAATTCGTTGAACCCAGTCATCGTGCCGTGATTGATATCATTCTGAAAGATGAACTGGTACTGGATCATTTGATGCCCCATATACATATTATTCATTCAGAAGTTGTACAAAGAAAGAAAAGCAGGCCTGTTACGAATATGCTTGTGAATTTCAAGCGGTTCATCTTTGCTCCTTAAGCAGGCATCAATCAGATATTGCCTTCCGATAACCCTTGCGGTTTAAATTCCTTATAATTTGATAAATTTCCCTTCTGACCTGTTGCGAGAGGTGGACAAGGCATAAAAATAAATTCCCGGAGGCAGCATGGAAATATCTATTTCAAAATAATTTTCCATTCCGGCATGGGATTGTTTACTGCCCGACTCAATCATAAATCCAACGAGGTTATAAATGCGAAGGTTCACCTTTTCATCTTTCATTAACCTGTAAGAAATTCTGATGATTTTTTCACCAGGGTTAGGATAAACCCCTGAAAGTATATTTGTGACGTCCCCATTTACTGATTGAACAGGATCATATTCGCTGGCACCGATATCAAACCTGACTCCCATTGGCCTGGGATGATTAAAATAGTCGAATAGTATTCCCCGGTTATTAAAAGAACCTTTATCAATAAGTGGAGAACCGGGTTGAATGGCATAATCTCCTTCTCCCAGGCCTGCTGACCAGGCATTTCTTGAAAAGAAATTATTTTCCAGGGAGATGTCACTGTCGCTATCAGGGATCATTATATAGCTGTCATTTCCATTGAAGCTGGTATTCCCGTTTTCGTAATAACTATAGTTCCCGGGATCGAGAATCACATTGTTGGCGATCAGGTTATTGGCAGAAATAGTACTCTTAAACCTGATCCCATCCGATTTGGGCCGGATTATCGTATTGAAGAGTATAGAAAATGAGGAATCGGGCTGCACTGAAACATCAGTCACATAAATCCCATAACGCATTTTCGTGCTATCATCAGGTTGGAAATACCTTCCCGGGTCAATGATGATATTATTAAAGATGCGAAATCCGCCCAGTCCATGAATTTCGATTCCATTGCCTTTGCCCTGGGTTACGAAATTGTTATAACAATCGCATTTTGAACCTCCACCGATTGTAATCCCCGACATTTGTCCGAAGATCTCCTTCTGACTGTCGTACATCACAAGATTCCCATAAACCTGGCAATCCTCTGAGGCAGAACTCACCTGGATTCCATCCATCCCGGAGTATTGAATGATATTATTGTATACCCTGACTCCTTTCAAAAGTGAGGGCAATAGCAGGGTATCTTTTCCATTGCACTGGACTGTTTGACCGAAATACTTGGTACTGCCAATATACATTGCCTCATCGCCTACATCTGAAATAAAATTGTCATGGATCAGGGTATTGTATTGTGTGAAGACATCTCTTGTGGCTGTGAGGTTGCAATCGGGATCAGTCTTGGCATTGATACCCCCGGCAATACAGTTTTTAATGGATACATGATCTATTTCATAGTCTGAGCTCTTGCTGCCCAATCCGATCCCACCTCCGCTTTCAACACGTTCGATGCTGATGCCATAGAAAGTCCCGGGATCGCCGGTTCCTGTCAAACGGATATAGCGGCAATTTTGAATGGAAATTCCGAAATAATGGTCTGTATTAATAATTACCGGCCCGCCATTATTTATAATGATGATGGGTTGATCCGCTTCACCTTTGAGATTGCGTAACAGTAGGAATAGCCGTTGTCCGGGCTGAATATATAAGGTATCCCCCGGCAGTAACTCGTTGAAAGGGGCAAGTGTTCCATCTACCAGTGTTGTTGTGACATCAATAAAATAACCGGTGTTGCGCGCTGAGCTATATATCGGGAGAATGGCTATGAATGCCAATAGTATAATTCCCCAATATTTCCCGGTTTTCATTGTCAGACAGGCTTTACTAGCCTCTTTTTGCCCGTTCCCAATTGACAGATTGGGTCCTTTTGAGGTACCTTTTCAATCCGAGGAAAACAGAGAGATTCATGATAAAAAAGTAATAAGGGACAAACAGAAGTTTTATCCTGATGGATTTATTTTCAAGGTACCAACCCAGTAATGCAGCCAAATAAAACAATACCTGGAGCCAGAAAAGGACATTATAGAGTCCTGTGGAAATGATACCTTCGTTGAGGGCAATAATGAGACCTAATGGCAACAATATGGCCAGGGCCAGCGGGGCCAGTGTCCAGCGAAGCACACGGTGTGAAATATATTGAAATGACAGGGTTCCATACCTGAAGATATTCAACAGGGAACTTAACCTAACCACTGCCTGAATGCCCCCGGCAGAAATCCTGATTTTCCTTTTTAATTCTTCTTTTACATCTGCTGAAGCCGTTTCAATGGCATAAGCTTCGGGGTCATATTGAATGGTATATCCATCCTGGGCTACACGGAGGGAAATGATAAAGTCGTCGAGGAGGGTATCTTTTTCCACTTCCCGGTAGAGTTCGGTACGAATGGCAAATAATTCACCGGCAGCACCAACCACTGAGTAAAGTTCGGCATCCCATTTTTTCAGGGTAGATTCATATTTCCAGTAAAGTCCTTCCCCGGCTCCGGCTGCAGCATCTTTTTCCTTGCTGAAAATCCTTTTTTCTCCAGAGACGCATCCCACTTTGGAATTGCTGAAAAGCTTGACAATCCTTCTGATCGATTCTTTTCCAAGCATTGTATTGGCATCACAGAATACCACAATCGGTGTTTTAACAAACTTCATTCCCCTGTTCATTGCACCAATTTTACCGTTACGTGCCGGCAGATGATGCACAGTGATTCCTTCGTACTTCTTCAGTTCATCGGGGGTACCATCATCAGAACCATCAGTAACCCAGACCATATGCAGCTTTTCCTTAGGATAATCCAATTCGAGGGAATTCCTGATTTTCTCAGCAACAAAATCCTTTTCATTGTAGGCAGCAATAAACAAGGTAACATCAGGTTCATAATCAGCATCCGTCTTACCGCCTGATTTGAGTCCAAGGAGTCTTTTCATCCTGACAAGAACAAAAAGGAGTATTCCATAGCCTATGTAAGCATAGAAAACTATAAACAGCAGTACCCAGAAAATAATCTTTAATGTGGTCATCGCACTTCTTTTTAGGTGTGGTTCCGGATCTTTCGGGCGTACATGTTGAATTTATCAACTGTTCCATATTCGAACACGGCAAATTGATCGAGGATGCTTTGAATTTGTCCCCGGCCAGAAAATTTATCTTCTATAATGAGCGTGATTTCAGGGTATTTCACCAGGAATTCCCCGGCGCCTTTCAATGCTTCAGGTTCCATACCTTCAGCATCCAGCTTAATGAGGATTTTCTCATCAAGTTCAATTTTAATTTCATTTGACAGGGAATCCAGGGTCCTGATCTCTGCCGGACAGCTTCCGGAATGATTGTCACGATCAATATGGGAAGCTCCTGTATTCACCGGGTTGAAAACAAACTTTTCGCTTCTGTTGCTTTCTCCAAGTCCGAAAGGGAATGATTTTACCTTATCTCCTAATCCATTCAGCTCAAAATTCCTGACCATTACAGCATAATTCTCGGGGATAGGTTCGAACGAAAAACATCTCATATTGTGTTTTGAGAGCAGGATCACATAATCTCCCACACATGCACCGGCATCAATAAATACGTTATGGCCGCCCAGGTTTTTAAAGATGAAATCCTTGACACTCCATTCGTACATGAGGTTTGCAAATTGAAAATCGTTGGTATTCTTCCTGCAGAAAAAGGTCCCCATAGAAGTGCGGATGGTCCGGTCACTTTTATGTGATTTCTTTGTAGTAAGATACCTGATGGAAGAGAAGATGGATTTAATATCTCCAAACTTCAGATATTCAAACAGATAACGGGCATATATCCATAATTTTCTCATACTGAAACCGGGTTAGATGAAAACAGCTTCCTGGTCAATAAATAGTTTCGACCAAGTAATAATAGTCGTGTCAGGGAATTCCTGTCAAAAATTTTATCAGCAAGAATGGGTAAAAATAATCCTGCTGTTATTGCAAATATAACGATCAAAACAGGGGAATGCAATCCGAGTGATGTGGAGATGATCCTGGCACCGGCTGTTCCAAAGGCATGAAAAAGGTAAATGGTATAGGAGAATCCTCCAAGCCATGCCAGGTATTTGGTATGAAATTTCATTTTCAACAATAAAATGGCACCGCTGAGTCCAATCATCAGACCAATTCCGGTGCCCTTGCTCATGTAGTAATCTATCACTCCATACCATACCAGTTGCTGTATCACGACGCCTGTGATCAGGCAGATCCAGACCAGTGATGTTATTGCCTTGTTATTGAATAAATCAGGGTAACGTTTGAGGCCCACTCCAATGAGGAAAAATGGCAGCAAATAGATCACTCCTTTATAACTAAGGTAGTTGGGGGCTTCATCGGTGATAAAATAAGTCCTGAGGATCAGCATAATCACTGCGATAATAAGCACAACAGACCAGTTCAGCAGTGGCTGCAACTTTTTGAGCATATCCAGTCCTGCTACAATCAGAAAAACAAAAAACAGGGAAGGAAGGTACCAGTAGAGTGTAAAAGGGAAAACCAGCAGTCGCCAGATGCCTGAGATCTCATGTTTCAAAGTTGTGCCTGGCACAAAGTGCTGGGTGAGATAGTAGATGGCCCCTACGAAAAGCATAGGTACCAGTAATCGCCGGGCCTTCCCTGATATAAAACCTGAGAAGTCTGTTGAATTTACAGGGCGCATGGCATAAATCCATCCGGAGATCACCGTAAATAGTGGCATCCTGAGAAACTGGAAGCTGTAATTAAAATACCTGAGCCAGGAATCATCCGAAACCCTCATAGCATACTGCGGACCATCCCCTATTGCATGGCCTGCTACCACCAGGATAATGGCCAGTCCGCGAAGGGTCTCTATGGAAGGATCTTTAATGGTCATTTTCTCAGGCTGGAGTATGATGATTACTCCCGATTTACTCTTTAACAGGATTTACACTCATTGCCAACCCGGGTTGAGAAGCCGGAAATTCATCAGCGATCACTTTCGCTGATGCAACTTTAGTCTCGCGTCGGGTGGAACTTACCACAATCATGAAACGCTCTTTCAGTTTCAGGAAGAAGGATTCGAAGTATCGGTATGAAAGACTTGCGATGGCGATCGTCAGAATGACTGAGAAAACATAAATCAGCACATTGAAGAGTACAAAATTGCCTGTATCGAGTCCGGTTCTTTGCAATACTGTCAAGACCAGTGCAATACAAATCGTATGATACATGTAAATACCGTAGGAAATATTGCCCAGGTAGGAATAAACCGGGTTCTCCAGTTTCAGTCTGCATTTGGCATTGGTGGATACATTCATGATGAGAATGGTGAAGAGCAAAGCATCGAACAAGGTTTGCCCGATAAATTTGAACCTTACCGTAAGGATCACAACAATTCCAACAACCGTAAGTATTTGTGTAATCGGGTGATAAATCGCATTCAGGATTTTCTCCTTCTTGTAAAAAAGGACATAGGCACCAATGGCTCCAAGTGACATCTGCTCAATCTGGAAAAGATCCCAGAACCTTTGAACCGTTCGCAGGTAAACCATGTACTGGTAGTCGGGGCTCAGGACATAATCCAGAGAAACCGCCATAAATACCGTTACTGAAAACTTAAGTACGATGAATATGATGAGGAATTTCAGCAGAACTTTCCTGAAGGTGCGGATCAATAAAGGCCATAGGATATAGAACTGTTCTTCAACTCCTACTGACCATGCCTGGTTGGCGCCTACAATAGGGGCTTCTGTTACCCTAAGCACATTAGGAAGCATAAAGGCAAAAAGCAGGACCTTAAGAGAAAAATGCTCATTTAATTCAGTTACAGGGCCGATATTGATAAACCGGGGCAGGACGAACAATCCCATGAACATGATCAGGTAATACAGAGGCCAGATCCTCAGGATACGCCTGATATAAAAGTTTTTAACGGCAATATGATGCGTTTTCTCATATTCTGCCAACAAAAGAAAGGTGATGAGAAATCCACTGAGAACAAAAAACAATGAAACGCCCTGGTGTCCGATAGATTCAAAAAAGTTGTTCCTGAAAAGATTAGGCATTCCCTGCCAAAGTTTGAATTGCTCCACATGATGCAGAATCACGAAAAAGGCTGCCCAAAAGCGGAGACCATTCAGGCCGGGGAAGTATATTTTTCTGCTTTCCATAAAGTATTTTTGTCGAAGAATAAGGAAGAAAAACCTTTCTCACTTTTCCATGCCTGGAAAGAAGGGGAAAGGATTTTGATTAAAACGGGTCAGACTATTTAGTGACCGGTTTTTCCCATTTATTGGTTTCAAAATTGAATTTCTTGATAATCCTGGCAGGGTTTCCTGCAACCACCGAATAGGGTGGTATATCGCGGGTAACCACACTTCCGGAAGCAATGATGCAATGCGTACCAATGTGCAGTCCCTGGATAATCACTGAATTACCGCCAATCCATACATCGTCATCCACCACCGTTTTATTGGCTGAAACGCCTTGTTCCTTGATTGGGCGAGTAACATCTTCAAAATTGTGCGTGAGTCCGGTGATCTGTGCACCGCTTCCGATGGTTACAAAATTTCCTAATGTGACTGGTCCCACCAGTTTAACCCTTGAGGTAACAGCACAACGGTCACCAATAATGATATCCCCCATCCCATTATTGATGATGGTATAATCTTCGATAATGGTTCTGTATCCAATGGAGAATTTCCTGCTGGGAATCAGGTCGAGCCTGGCTTTCCGGCGAATGATGGAGCCTTTTCCACGTTTGATAATAAATGGATAAACCAGGATCCGGGTCCAGAGGCGCGGACGGGTGGCATAAGGATGGATCATCAAGTAATGGATGATCTTTTTCAATTTTGGGTGACTATCAAGCATCTTAGTATTTTTTAAGTTTTGTAAAATGTCTTTTATTAATGATGGTTTTGATTTTACCTTTTTTTCATGTCCAGCATCTTTTGCAATGCATCGGCAAAAGCTTCGGTGCGGCTTTCCCATGAGTTTTCGGAGGCAAAAGCTACTCTTCCTGCCTGTTTTTCCGGGGTGTCCGATTCCACTTCAAGTTTAATCTTTTCAAAATAGCTTTCTTTATCAGGAGCAACGGAAACCAGTCCACTGAATTCAGGCAGGTGGGCAAAGTCAGTCATGACAACAGGTGTTCCTACCGCCAGGTATTCATTTATTTTCAGTGGGTACACATTTTTATTGAGATGGGTACGGGTATAAGGGATGATTCCCACATGGCTGTTGAACATAATCGCAGGGATTTGTTCAGGAGGTACAGGGGGAAGAAGTTTCACATTAGGATATTTGCTGATGGTATCTGCAGCTGCTTTATTCCTGACAGGTCCCACGAAAATGAATTCATAATCGGGAGCCTTTGTGATACAATATTCGATGATCTCAGTCTCAAACCGCTGATCGATACTTCCGGTGTAACATACCACCTTTGGAAGCCCCGGTTTTGACATCCCGTTTACAGCTTCCCTGAATAACCGGAAATCAACCCCGTTTTTCACAACGAATATATTGGGGTGCAGGCTTGCCTTCTGGGATGCCAGGTTATCGGAGGTTACAATTACACCGTCAGTCTTTCCGATATATTCCGTTTCATATACTTTTCCCCTGGGGCCATTGCGTTTTCCATCAATAGAGTCATAGCAATAGTAAACATTCAGCCTTTCATTTAATTTCCCAGCCAGGAAAAGCCCGTAGAATGGCATGAAAGAAGTAATGGAGATGGCATCCTTCATTTTGAGCCTTTTCATAGCCTTTCTGACAGAAGACGCAATAATGAAGCTATTGATCCTGAGCACCATCCTGAAAAGCTTGTCATTCTTGAAATGGTTGAAAGGAATTACAGGTGGCAGGGTCATTTTAACCACTTTCCCATTTTCATGGGTAGCAATTTCCTTAAGCCGGTCCTGAATTCCCAGGATTTGTTTTACCGGTGCTTTTGTCTTTCCCAGTATGCCGGAAATCAAGTCTTTGATTGTGAAAGCATATTCCACATACAGAATCGTATTCTGCTTGCCGAGTCGTGATAACAACTGCACCGAGGAACGCTGATATTCACCGAACCAGGTTGTATTACTTATACAGACCAGATTTTGTCCTTTAATCATTTTATTTCTTATTAAGTGGGCCAATTTCTTTATAAATATCCAGCACCTCTTCAGCCATTCTTTTCCAGGTGAAATAGCGTGCCCGGGTAAATCCCTTTTCAATGTTTGCTGAGCGCAGCTCCTTGTCGTTCAGCAGGTTAATTATAGCATTAGTAATCTCAGAAGGCTTGAAGGGATTCATGATCACAGCTGCATCACCTGCAATTTCCGGCATGGAGGATGTGTTGGAGGTAATAACAGGGGTGCCGCTGGCCATAGCCTCCAGCATTGGAATCCCGAAGCTCTCCCTGAGTGAAGGATAAAGGAAGAGTTCAGACATGCTGTAGATGGCAGGCAGATCAGTATTTACAACATAACCGGTAAGTTTGATCTGGTCGATTAATGCGGGATTTCCTATTTCTTCCAGGATTTTCCCCAGTTCCGAACGATCATAATCAAGCATGAGAAGCTTGATGTCATTTCCTGCTTTCCTCACAAAACTCGAATAGGCCTGTAAGGTTCCCTTTGTATTCTTCTTGGGGTCAGTATTTCCAAGGAAAAAGAAATATTTGTCAGGAAGGCGGTATTTTTTCTTGACCCTTTCAAGTTCAGCAGGATCGGTAACGGGTTTGAAATGTTCACTTACACCGTTATATACCGCGGTGAGCCTGGAATCCCCTTTCATTCCGAAGAAATCGGCAATGCGGTTCTTTTCGAAGTGGGAAACGGTGATAATTTTTTTGCTACTCTTGACAATCCTTGGGACCACCATCTTTCGGTAAATATTGCCGAATTTCTGGTATGAGGAGCCACTTCCCTGCATAATTTTAATGTAGCTGCTTTCCATGTAGATGATATCATGGAGGGTAACCACCAGCGGGATTCCCGTGAAAACGGGTGCAGTATTACTTGTGCAGTGAAGTATGTCGCAACCGGCTTTCCTGGCTGCCTTTGGAAGGGCGATCTGTTCCCATTGGGGATAGAAGCCACCACTTAGTTTTTCAATCCTGAAGTTGGGAGTTTCCTTGATTACCTGGTCATCTTCATCGGGTTTGACAAAAATGACATATTCGTTTTCATGGTCGATCTGCTGGAGGTTACGAATCAGCTCCAGGGCCACCATATCCATCCCATGCTTTTTACTTCGAAATAAACGTTGTCCTTCAATTCCAATCTTCATATGGGTTGGTATTTAAATATTCCTGACCGGTTTTACAGCACCATGTTTGGTATGGATGAACTGTTTATTTGCTCCTTTAATTTTCAGTAGTGAGAGGAACATCAGCAACATGCCTTTTGGCAGACTCTGCAATGCCCTGAGTGTTTCCGTTGTATAAAAGGAACGGGGGATCGAGAAAACGAAAGCTAGAACGCATAGTCCAGCAGAAATGGCCCATGCAATATTCATCCAGCCGGGAATCCCCAGGAGCAGATTGAGTGCAATGAATACAATTCCGAGGAGTAACATGGCACCCAGGAGTAAAATCCTTGGGGGTTGCATGAACTGGAAGGCTTTATCGAAATAATCAACATTTCCTTTCGTAATGAGGGCTTTGATGGAGGCCGTCATATCCTTTTTGAAGTATAAAATCTGTGCCGAAAGCCAACGGCGGCGCTGATTACTGAATGCTTCTGCTTTCTGGATTTTTTCATCCAGTACAACGGCATCATGAAGGTAATTCACTGTGAAACCTGCTTTCAACATGATCAGTTCCAGTTCTTTGTCAAAGCCTCCCACCGCTTTCACAGTGGCCATCATATCCTTAAAAAATTGGTATTGAAAAGCCATTCCTGAGCCAATAATAGCTGAAGACAGCCCTAATGCCCTATGGCCCTTTCTGAAGATATGGTTATTGATTTCTTCACTAACGGCATCGAGGATGGCAAATGCTGTATCCATATTTTTGGCGGCACGGTGTCCCTGCACAGCCACATAATTATATTCGAAAGAAGCATTGATTTTACTCAGGAAATCCAGGGCCATGAGGTTATCAGCATCCAGGATCACGGCAATCTCATAATCATTGGAGAGTTCTTCCATGGCTTTATTCAGGGCCTTCGACTTGGTGCTTTTCTCAAATTTTACTTCCACCACCTTGATGGGCAAAGTCCTTAATTCAGTCAACGTTTCGGGTTGGAAGGAATCAGCAATGATCACTACATCAAAAAGAGATGAAGGGTAATCTTGTTTGAGTGCAGCCCGAGCCACATCAACAATTACATCATCCTCTTTATAACCGGGAATCAGGACAGCAATTTTCCTCATTTTGGGATTCCTGGAATATTCAGGCTGACGATAGAAAAATCCTGCCACTGCAAATACGAATATATACAGTGTCGAAACCGAGAGTCCTGTTAACAGGATGATTTCAAGGATATATAGGAAAGTTATCATCGAGGGATTCATCAGTTATGGTTTGGAATGATTCATTATAAAAGCGGGTTTGAATGTATATCTCCCGGCAATGGGTTCTGAAGATGCCATGATACGGCCCTGGAATAAGCTGCCAGGTGTTTCATCTCCCCTTTAAAAAGATAGGTAAGGATATTTTTAGGGATGGAGACAAAAGTTTGGAACAACAATGCAATGAAGAATTGGGCTCCGGCCACATTCCTTCGCAGGTATAGCAGACGTGCCCTGTTTATGTAGTAGGTCTTAAAAGGACTTAATTTCCCTGTTGAGATGGATTCTTTATGCATTATGAGGGAATTCCCGACATACCAGAGCTCAAAACCTGCTCTCCGTATCCTGGCTCCCCAGTCAAGTTCTTCATAATAAAGGAAATAACTCTCTGCCATCATCCCAACTTTCCTAATCACTTCCATGGGAACCATCATAGCAGCTCCATGAACAAAAGGTGTCGGACTATCCTTATCATACTGGCCCTTATCCTTTTCACCAAATCCTACCCCTTTACTCCTGATGGTATAAGGGTTTATTGGAGTGAAACCGGAATATTGAATCGTATCCGGTTTGGAATAGAACCTGATTTTAGGGCTTACCCCTCCAATGGATGGATTTGACTCACATTTATCGACAAGAGGTTCAAGAAATCCCGGTTCAACTTCAGTATCATTATTGATGAAAAGTACGTACTTACCTTTAGCAATGCGGGTTCCGATATTATTACCCCCTGCAAAACCAAGGTTCACTTTACTTTGAATGAATTGGATTTCAGGGTAATTCTCAATTATCATAGAAGGATCATCATCGGGAGAAGCATTATCAATCACAATTACCTCGATATTAGGATAGGTGATCTTCCTAAGGGAGGCAAGCAACGCACAGGTGACTTCCGGGTGGTTGAAATTGACTGTAATGATTGAAACCAGTGGGTGATCCATCTTATTAATCTTAGTGGTAAAGTCTTTCATTGGGGAAATCTCCCCCGACTTTCCTTATTCATTGTTTATTAATTACTTTCAGTGAAAACTGTAACTATTTCGTTGCTCACATTTAAGAATTTCGGGTTCTTTAACTCTCCCCAATACCTTATGACTCTTTCAAGGTCTTCGAGGCGTAATGGTTTCGAGATATAATCATCCATACCGGAAACAATGCATTTCTCTTTATCCCCCTGCATAGCATTAGCCGTCATGGCAATGATAACAGGCCCATCATGATTCCAGCGTTCTTTAATTTTTTGGGTAGCCTCATATCCATCCATTTCGGGCATTTGTACATCCATGAAAATGAGGTCATAATGTTTCCTTTTCAATGCATCAATGGCTTCATGGCCATTAGCTACCAGGTCGGTTTTAAAACCCAGCACATCAAACAGGTTACGGATCAGTTTCTGATTAATGAAATTGTCTTCAGCAATCAGTATCCTGAAAGGGTATTGTATGGAGATATTCTTCAGATCTTGTTCGAGGTCCTTATGAGCTGAAATGTGGTTGCTTCCCGGGTTAAGGACTGAAACCAGGATTTCTGCCAGGTGAGAATGTTTCACAGGCTTGTTTAGGTAATAGGAAAAGAGCTGCTGCATTTCCGGGTTCTTTTGATTGATGCCGATAGAAGTCAGCATAATCAAAGGCATCTGGGATTTGGAGTATTTCTTGCTGATCTCTTTTGCAAGCATTTCCCCATCCATTTCCGGCATCTGCATATCGAGCAGGCATGCATCAAATTTGTCGCCTTTGTTTAGTAATGCAAGGGCTTTCGGGCCTGATTCCACAGCTATGGAATCAATATTCCAGTTTTTAAGCTGCTGCTGTAATATTTTCCGGTTTGTGGAATTATCATCTACAATCAACAATTTTTTCCCACTCATCTTCATTAGTTGCTCAACATGGTTATTCTCATCCGGTGGCGGGGTAGTAAAGTAGGTTTTGATGGTGAATCTGAAATCGGAGCCGACACCAGGTTCACTGGTAACCCAGATTTTTCCTTCCATGAGGTGCACCAGGTTGGCAGAAATGGCAAGTCCGAGTCCGGAGCCCCCATATTTGCGGGTTGTAGATGCATCAACCTGGGTGAAGGGCATAAAAAGGGCTTCAATTTTTTCCGCTGGAATCCCAATACCTGTGTCACGAACAGAGAATTCAAGAAATATGGAATCATCGGCATGGTCATCCAGGATTACCTGTACAAGGATTTCTCCCATCTCGGTGAATTTGATGGCATTTCCAATCAGGTTCACAAGGATTTGCCTTAGCCTGAATCCATCCCCAAAAATATAAGGCTGGATATTGGGATCGAGATAATAGATAATCTCAAGCCGTTTCTCGAAAATCTTGGGAGCCATGAGGTCCAGCACATCTTCAATACAACTCCTCAGGTCGAATGCACTTTCTTCCAGCTGCATATGGCCTGATTCAATCTTGGAGAAGTCGAGAATTTCATTGATAAGGTTGAGTAAGCTATCTCCTGATGTCTCAATAGTTTCAACATATTCCCTTTGAGTCTCGGAAAGCTTTGTCTGAAGGAGCAAACTGGTCATTCCAATTACTCCGTTCATTGGTGTACGGATTTCATGACTCATGGAAGCCAGGAAGTTGGATTTAGCCCGGTCAGCTGAGCGAGCCAGTTCCATAGCATCTTTCAGTTCCTGCTGTGCCTGGTAACGCCTGATTGCCCCACCGATACTGTTGGCCAGCATTCCCAGCACAGTTTCTTCTGCAGCATTCCACAGGTGTCCGGAAGAACAATCAGCAAAGCCCGTGAATCCCCATAAGGTGTGTTCATCAGGATCGAGGATAGGTACAATAATAATGGACTTCACCCATTGATGTTCGAATAATTCCTTCAGACTTGCACTGAAATCAGCAGGCACCCCTTTTACTGTCATTCCTTTCTGGAGGACCGGGTAAAGGCTGTCGGCTGCATTTGAGTAATAAATTTCTTCATATTCGGCAGTAACAACTTTGTCCCTGAAATCAGGGTGAACCCAGTCGTAAACACGCCTCACTCTCATGGTCTCCTTCTCGCTGTCGTATACATTTTTGAAGATGAAAATCCTGTCGACATTCGATTTATCTACAACAGCATCAAATGATTTCTGGATGGCTTCTTCCAGTTCAACAATAGTAAGCAGCCTGTAGGACGCTTCTGCCAGCCCCTGCAACAGGTCACTCTGTTTGGTCATTTGCAGTTGAATCATCCGCCTTTCGGCATTTTCAAGTTCAAGTTCCTTTCGCTGCTGATTAAAAGTAATAATCAGGTTAGCGATCTGGTTGAACTCATCATTCTTGCTTTGCAATGAACCGAGCATATATGTATCTCCCCGTTTCAGGGTCTCAGAAATGATCATCAGTGGTCGCCTGATCCAACGGAAAAGAATATAGAAGAATATTACAAGGATGGATAGCAAAAGGATCGCCAGGAAATACATCACAAAATCACTGATCTTATGAATCAATGCCAGCTGTTTATTTGGCTTTTGAAAAACCAGTGTACTGATAGTTACTTTATTATGGTCATGAAGTTTAAGTGAGGTATTGATAGACTTCCCGCTTCCAGTGTTGTCGACTTCATAATCAGCATTTTCCATCATTACGATACAGCCGGTATTCTTCGAGAGTTCAGAAAAAAATCGCTGATCCCATAATTTACTGGCATAAAAATAACCTGCTGCAGGAGTAGTCCTGGCAGTATCCAAAGTAGGATGAATAGTGGCAGCTGAAACTTCAAGAATGCCTTCAGGAATTTTCCGGTAATAATGAATGAAACCTGTTTTCTTCAGATTCTTTATAATCTCTTTCTTCTCCTGGTCATTGCCCAGCATTTCCTTTGGGTAAACACCAAAGCCATAGATAAGCTGGTTTTCTATATTGAAGACGCCAACAGAATGAAGTTTGAAAGAGTTGATAATAGAGGCAATATTATCATTAGCCCATCCTCTGTCAATTTGACTGAGGTGAACGATGATGTCATCCCAGTTGGAATAATCCACAACAATCTGGTGCAATTGATCTGTTTTACCTTCAATCGCATTATTTACGATCATCTCCTGCTGATCCAGGGCTGATCGTATTATCAAGTCATTCTGCCTCATCTGTGTCTCCTTAAAGATCACCAGAGAGCCTATGAAGATGACGAAACACCCGATTACCAGGAAAATGATTTTGTTTCGTAGTGTCATTGTTATCAGAGAGTTATGTGAGTAGCTACTGTTTCCGAGTTGAATATTGAAGGCTAGATAAACGGACCCTTTTTCCTCCATTTATCTGTATTGTCATTTAATTAATTCACTATAAGCGGAAATGTAATAGCCTGATTCGAAGGAATCAGGCTATTATGAAAGGATTTCAGGAATCCGGCAGAATAAATCAACAATTAAAATTTACCGGGTATCCTGTTTTAATTAAAATGAGTAGAATATATACCCTATTGACGTACCGGGCATTATAGGTTAAGTTCCTATTTCTGACCCCCTTCGATAGCGGGAACAGTAGCCGGAACCTCTTCTGCATAGGCAGGATTGAGGATATCAGGATTGGTCATTAATGCCATAGTGATATAGATGCACATACCTGTCGGCATTGCCCCCAGAACAGCATTTCCGTATGAGGCCACCATAATACCCAGCAACCCGCAGACAAATGCTGTTAATTTGGTTCTGAGTATTGGGTCACGTATCCTTACCATGATCAGGTAGGACGATTTTATAACAATATAGAATAAGATGAACAGGTGCAAAACCAGTCCAATCACCCCCTGTTCAGCCCAGATCATAACATACCAGCTATCGGTAGCGGTATTTGAAAGGAATGAATAGGGCATAAATCGCCTGGCTTTGGATCCCGCATGGCCGATACCGCCTCCAAAAGGACGGGTGGCAAGGTAGGTCTTGAGTTTTCGTTGGTTCGACAATCGCAATTGCAGGGATGCATCATTGGGGTCAAAAGCTGTCCGCATTCGCCGGATTTGATCCACATTCTGGCCAATGCTGGTGAATTTGAAGAAAACATAGGCTATACCCAGGAATATCATTACACCAGTAGTAATCGCCACTTTTTTCCTAAGTATGGAATAAAGGAAAAACCCGGCAAACGGAACGGTGATTGCTCCCCTGGTTCCGGAGAGAAACATCCCGTATAAGCCTAATACGGCAACGATAAGATAGAAAATCTTTTTCTTTCGCTCCTTTGTTGATCCAAGTAGTATAAAGAAAACGACAGCTGTGTATGCCTGGTTGGCGCCAAACTGACCTGCATCATTCAGGAAGGAGAATACCCGGAGTTTACCGAATACAAGGTGATTGAGCCCTGCACCTGCATCCAGCCAGGCCTGTTCAAAGCGGTCAACTCCCACATATATCTGCCAGAGACCTTTAGCTGATGCCAATATAGACATCACCCCCCAGAGGTAAAGGAAATAATCCAGTCGCTTATTGGTATTAATAAGCAACAATGCTAAAGGGACCATGAAAATCATATAAAGGGAAACCCCTCTCATACTGGCAAAATAGGCTTCATTACTCTGCAGCTCCGGATTGAAATAGCTCATCAGTCCATAACCACCCCATATTGCTGACAGAACAGTGATATCCCGCCTTGCCGGCGACCAGTCTATCTTATCATAAAACCGGTTGAAAAACAAGGCGATATATGATAATACCAGGACTCCATCCATAATAGTCCCATAGGGTATTCCTTTCACATACCGGTTAAGCCCCATCAGCACAAATCCAAGGAAAACAACGGAATAAAGCCCCAGTTGCGGGTATCTGAAAAACATGAAGAGGTAGAAAAACAAGAAAGGGACAACCAGTAAAATAACGCCTGTTGCAAGTCCTTTATTCGCTATCACCCAGGCCAGGGTGATTACCACGGCAAAATAAATCTTCAGACTGCGCGGGGAGCGCAATACATCTGCCCCTGTAAAAGATTCAAATGGATTTTTGTTACCGTCCATGAAACAAAGGTAGCATTTACGATGAAAATTCCGATAGGCTTACACCTTCATGAATTGCAACCAGGTTTCCTTGATTCTGCCATACATAAGTTTGTAGAAATCAAATCCATAGGTAAAGGTATGACTTAGTTTCAGACTGAGTTCCCTGTCAAGGAAATAATACCCAACCCACACTCCTACCATCGTAAAAATGATAGATGCTACTGCAACGGCTTCAAGTGAATGAAATACGAAGATCGCGATCAGGTCACCGATTACATTTGTGATTACCATCACCATCACCTTAATAAAATTGACCGATGGCTTATTGATACTGTCCAATCCTACACCTGTCATCCGGTCGATGGGTAAGATCAGACCATAAATACACAAGATTCTCATAATGGTAACCGCATTGGCCCCTGTTTGAGGATCCGTCTGGAGATATTGGGAACCACCAAGGATCATTACAAAATATTCAGCAAATACAAAGGCAATGATGCTGCCTACAATGAAAAGATAAGTCAAGGCTCCGGAATAGGTATAGAACAGGCTTCTGACTTCATCCAGTTTATGCTGCATACTGGCTTTCGACATTTTCGGGAAAGCGGTCGCCACAAAGCTTCGTAGCGGAATCTGCTGCAGTTCTGTCAATTTCATCGGGATGCTATACAGAGCCACTGCGGCTGTACCCATAGGGCTCAGACTGATAATGAGGGTATCGGCTGAGCGAAGAAGGTTCGTACCGATGAGGGTAAAAGTGGTGTACTTTCCGAAGTCAAGCAATACCTTATTGGATTGGCGCGTGGCTTTTCCAATATAGCGCAGTCCGTCCCAGGCATTAAATATGCAGACCAGGGAAGTAAGCAGGATAATCCCGATTTGAGCCCAGATCAGCTGCTGAAGTGTGAAATCGAAAAAGAGAAAATTAAGCAGGATCACAAGGAAAAAACCTCCAGAATTCAACATTTTGATGAATAAAATCTTCCCGAATTTCATGTCTGCCTGCATGATCACCAGGGCCGTATTATAGGGCAAATTCAGAAACGCCAGGATAGGATACCATTTGAAAAAAAGACCATACCCGGCTTTTTCAATAGGTCCGGAAAATAGCAGATGGCAAGTCCAGATAATGATGGCAATCCCAATAGTAGCAACCAGTCCGATTACTCCATTGGAGCCGATGTATTGCTTACGCTGGGTATCATCCACTCCCGACAGGTAACGGATAATAGCCGTATTGGTGATACCAAAGCGGAACATTTCGATGAAAGCGGCAGAAGAAACATAAAGTACCCATTGTCCAAACAGGGAGGCCTGGAAGGTTCGTGCCAACAAGGCAAATCCGGCAAATCCGAAAAAGGCAAAGGAAAGGTTTCCTGCCAATGACAGAAAGTTCGGTTCCTTCAACAATTTCTTCATCGCGACTTTCATATCAGGGGCATCCTATGGTTGATAACGCGAAAATAGCTGGAATCTAACCATGTTTTTAAGAAATCTTCTTAACCTGCTCCTTTTTCTCGGAAGATCGCCCATTACGGTTTCTATCACTTCAAATTCTACCCCATTGAGTAAGAACCTGGGTTCAATAGAGGTGAATTTCATAATATTCTCAAGGGCTTCACGGTCAGCATGCGACCAGGAACGATTTGCACGACACACCATTAAAGGTGTATGTACTGAAGCAACCAACCCTACAGGATATGGGTAATAGATGATCGGCGGGATTTCAATGATTACAAAATCAGGTTGGAAGGAAAGATGGATATGATTATACCGCAGGATATCCTGGTAACTTTCTACAGAATAATACTCCTGGTTCACTGCATAATCATAGTACTCTTCGCTATCAAGAAGATCAGTAGCAGGCTTAAGGAAAGGACTGTCATAATCCACCCGGGTATCCGGATAGCCAAGCAGGAAGCCAAGAATTGAAAAACGACTTTTAGTTTTAACATACCCTGACCTGGATTTTTCAGGTGTTATTCCCGGGTACTCCAGCTGCTGCATTTCATTCTCACGTAACGACTCTCTTGAAAAACTCAGTACCAGGACTTTCTTCCCTTGTTTCTTCAGTTTGAATGCCAGGTTTCTGGCCAGTACTGATTTCCCTTCGTTGCTGAGCGGACTGTATAAAAGAATGGTGTGGGGTGTTTCCGGCCTGTTGCTTTCCAGTTTGCTCAGGGTGACCTGCTGTATGATCAGTTCAAGCAATCGGTTTGTGACAAATGGGAAATTGATCTTCCGGGTTTTCAGGTAGATCTTGGGGAACATCCCTGCATATTTAAGATTAATCGCTTTTTCAGCCTTCTTCGGGTTTTTCAGGGTATTGTCGAAATACTCTGTTATGAGGATAATGGCAAATACGAAGATGAAACCGAGCATACCGGCAAGAATGATGAGAATCTTGCGCTTGGTTGGATCGGGTGTAAGTGGGAAATAAGGTGGGTCAACAGCCTTAAGGTTCGATGACAATTGGGCATCCTGATCCTTTAGTTTCGCAAGGTTCAAGCCATGCAATAACTCGAGGAACTCCTGCTCCGAAACATTGATTTCCCTTTCGATGCGTTTCAGGTTGGCACCTGCAGGCGCATAAATGGAATATTGCTTCTGAAACTCTGTAATTCGCTCACTCAGAACAAGCAGACCTGCTTTAGTCTCTTCATAGATGAGGACATTTTTAATCCAATCGGCAAGCAGGGAGGCAATCGGTAATCCATTCGGACTATTATTCAATCCATACAAGTTCCCGACAATGCGTTGAATATCTTCCTTAAGTGTTTCAGCCCTTTTCTTTAATTTGGAAAGTTCCTGTGAATTTATGGGATCTTTAATACTTACAGATTCGATGGCTGCAATTCTCTCATTCACCCTCGACAGATCATTCCGCTTTTCGATGATTCCTGCACTGTTGAGCTGGATTTGCTGCTGCAAGCCCATTTTCTCTTCTATCCTTTTAATGGCTGCATCGGCACCTGCAAGCCTGATCCGCTGGTCGTAGTAATCCACTTCAATATTCTCCTTCACCTGGGCTACGGCCTTACTTTGTTCATAGTAGTTGATAATCTTATTGTCTTCGTTGAATTTAAGCAGCTTATCTTCCGCCATACTCAACCTTCCAAGTGCTTGTTTCACCTGGTATTCAAAATATTTTACTACAGCGTCTGACCTGTTTTCTTTCAGGAGTTTGTAATTCCTGATGCAGGCATCGGTAAGAAAGTACAGGGTCTGCTGACAGATTCCGGGGTCATCGGCCTGGTATTTCACTTTCACAAGATCGCTACTCCCTATACGCAGGGGGGTGATCTTAGAGATCGCTTTAATGGAATAGTGCGGATGAGAGAAATTAAGCAGTTTGAAAATGAAATTCGTATCACTGGTGGTAGCGTATTCAATCAGGTTTTTAACGGTCTGATCATAATCTGCCTTATTGATATGCGGAGGCAATTGAATCCATCCATTATCAGCAGTTAAAGAACTCACTGAAAAGGTATCCCTTGCCAGGAGAGGACTAACCTCCTCCTCAGGTTCCACAACAGTTGTTGAATCGTTTTCTGCCTGGTCGCCATGTCGTTTAGATACCCTGAGCACCTGTCCGACTTCCAGTTGATTTCCCCTGAGATCATTGAATTCTTTCAGTTCTTCAACGGTAATGCCATACCTGCTGGCCAGTGAATAGAGGGTTTCCCCGGGATTGACCTCATGGTAGGAAGCATGCAGAACAGTGGTATCTGTTTGATGCACTTCTGCTTCTACTTCCGGTTCTACTTCCTGAGAAGGCATTATAGTTTGCGAATGCCCGTTTTTAACTACCAGTTTATAGATGTATGCCGGTGTACTCTTCTTCAAAGCTATGAACGACTTCTTGGAGATGTATTTAGGATCGTAATGATCGAGCATAAGGTGCTGGGCCAGAAGCCGAATAGCAACATCCTGCTGGGTTTCACGCGATTTGATAATATTGATCAGGTTATCAAAGGCGGTATTATTTGCAAAATAGCTGAAAGATTTGTCCATTTCGATACCACCACCACTGGCGATACCGGTATAGATTGTAGTCTCGGAGCTAAAAGTAAAGGAAGGTTTCCGGGTAAGGTAAATCACCGCCACTGACAATGCAAGTGGTGTAATCATGAGAATCATGAAGTGCTTCCGTATCAGCCTGATCAGATCAATTACTTTCATCGGTTGTCGGAGCTTTTTTGTTAACCTTAAATTCCATCCCGGTTATTTCTTCAAGAGCCATCTTGGCATTAAGAACATCCATTTTGGCAATTTCGAAGTTCAGTTCTGTACCGATGGTTATTTCAGTAAGCCTGGCATACTCAGAAACAGGAATAATCCCGTTAACGAATTCCTTTTCAGCCATCTGCATATTGATTTGGGCTGTCTCAAGCTGCTTCAGCTTTATCTTAAACAATCTTAATCTTAAAATGAGTTCATTATACCCTTTAATCACTTGTGTCCGGACCTGTTCCCTTTGAAGCTGTGACATTTTTTCAGCTTTCTCCACTTCCATTTGCCCGATTTTGATAGTGTTTCGCCTGTTCACTACATCAATAAGAGGGAGTTTCAGGTAAGCACCAAAACCATAACGAATTTCCGAAGAAGACTGGAGTACATAAATTGGGGTTTCCCCATACTCTGTGGTAGAGGTAAGATGGTCGAAGGTTCCATACCTGGCATCGGTAGTAACCCCAAGATTCCTCATCCAATACCTTTTGTCGGATTTGAGATTGCCTTTCATGATCTCCACATCCAGGTCGCGATAAGCGAGGAAGGGATCAGTGAAACAGGCTGAATCGAGTAAAACGCTTAAGGGAGGGATTTCAATATCGAAATCCTCAATCAGGGTAGTATTTTTATCCTTTTCCTGGGCGTACAATCTGATTTGAAAACTTACCGCCAGGCCTACCAACAATATTGTAAAAAGCTTTAATTTCATGTTTGGGTTTACGAATTTCTTGTACTGATTAAACAGTATCCTTCTGGAACAATGCCGGCACTGTCCTAAGTATCAGCTTTATATCATACCAGAAAGAATAATTTCCATTTACAAAGTGATCTGCATATTCATTGTCTAATCGTTTACGTTCATCTTCTGACATTACACCCCCTCTTCCACGAAGTTCTACTTGCCACAGACCGGTGATACCTGCCGGTGCCAGGAACCTCTTCGACATATCATCCTGGGTAAGTTGTTCAGCTTCATATACCGGGAGAGGCCGGTTACCTACTATTGACATATCACCTTTAATGACATTGATCAACTGTGGCAACTCATCAATACTGGTATTCCTGATGACTTTCCCAACTTTGGTAATTCGAGGGTCATTCACAATTTTGATGAATGCTGACTTCGACTTGGCCACTTCCTTTTTCTGGAAATGATACCAATAGTCGCAAATCTTATGCGGACCGATATGAAGAATGGGTGAACACTGATCTCCATTAGGTAATTTAGTGCACCTTGGACAAGGTAAATTGAAGTTGATATCCGACTGCTGGGAAGCAGTGGCATATTGATTATTATCCTTCGCCAGTTTGCTTAATTCAGAATCAGCACCTACGCGCATGGAACGGAGTTTATAAAAATCAAAAGGTTCCCTGCCAACTCTTTTGGAGGTGTAATACACTTTCCCTCTTGATTCGAGCCTGATAGCTAATACAACCAAAAGCAGGATGGGCATTAAAAAGACAAGGGCAAAAGAAGCTACCAGGATATCGAATAATCTTTTCGATGTTGGCATAACATATTCAACATGTTTATGTTCCCTGACAGGATTTTCAGGGATAGCCTTTTTACGGAAATCAATCAGGAATTGAATCCTGCTGATAAATTGATCAGGTTCAGGCAAGGGATAAACAAAAAAGTCGTCTACCCTATCGGTAAAAGCCTTTCTGAATAATTCATCCTTGAATTCAAATGCTGCAAGGATAAATGGGATCCGGTTAAATCCCGGTTCTTTGCGCAAAAGTGAATGAAATTCCAATCCATCACCTCCTGAAAGAGCCGAATCGCAAATTACAGCATCCGGCAGTCGGTTTTGCTGAAGGTAATTGAAGGCTTCCAACGTATGGACCTTATGAATGATCGAAATACGTGGATCAGCCTTGAGATCACGAAGACTCTGGATTGAACTCCCAAGGTAAAGAATTTTAATTGCCGTTTCCATATAGATCGAAATCAGGTGCTATTTGTGTAATATAGTCAACACATTGCCGGGTTACCATTTTACAGCATAATGAATGGGATGAAGATTCTTCCCGATCAACTCCATTAACTCTTCCGGATTGAAAGGCTTGGCCAGGAAATCCTGTGCTCCAAGCCTGTAACATTTTATCCTTTCCTTACTATTTTCAACACCCGAAAGCATGATAATCGGTGTATGTTTTGTAAATCCCCTCTCCCGTACTTTTTCAATGAAAAGGTATCCATCCATATTGGGCATTTGCAGGTCACAGATAATCAGGTCAGGAAGATTGCCTTCAAGCCATTCCAGTGCTTGTATGCCATCGCTTTTACAAACAATAGTGTATTTCTTCGAAAGAAAATTCTCCAGTAATAGACGGATACTTTGTTCGTCATCAATGATCAGAATCGTGTTTCTCATAGCTTGAAGGATTATTCCGGCACAATAAAATAGGGTCTGTTCCCATTTCATTTATTGCTATTGTCCTAATTGGTAATAGAACATCTTGAAAAAAGCCTGATCAATAGGGGTATAAATCGCAAAAAATATTCAAAAACAGTTAAAATCTGAAAAACTTACAGACTGTTTATACTTCATTAAATAATTTCCACTGCCGGGGAAAAAGGAATTCATCCATAGAAAGAAAGAATTCAAGAATCCAGAATTCAAGAATCCAGAATATGAATATACCTGCAAGGAGTTTGTAGATTTATTTGTGTGGTAGAAGTCACTTATGCTGGTATTATTGACCTATTAATATAGTTGTGGTTTTCCAAAGACTGAAATTTTTGGATTAACATCTCAGTTGCATAAAGCGATTAAATTTTTTTTTGCAAATATTTCAGAGGGATTCAACAAGAATGGAAAGAATGACAAGTTGTGATTTTTCAATATAGCACAAGCCTGCCTTGTCGTCAGGAATAGGAATCTCTTGAAGAATTCAGGTACTATCTGATAGAGGCTGAAGTTCTATAAATATGGTGATAAAACCGGATGCAAAGAAAAATTAGCAGAAGTGAGTAAATTATTAAAGTCTTCTAGTCAAGCCATTCTGGATTCTGGATTCTGAATTCTGAATTCTTCTTGTACTACATCTCAATAATTTTTGACAGTTTCTTATTCTCTAAGAAAATATAGCTTTTATCTCTGTTTCAGCATATATAGCCGGGAATCTCATATTACCTTTCAATCGAACTGTAATGAATTATCATCCGGAATCACGGAATTTGCCTAAAAAAGCAGAAAAAATTGTAAGATCATCTCTCTAAAACTATATTTGTTAAAAGTTAAAGAATTTAACCATGAAAGTAGCAATCGTTGGAAGCGGATATGTCGGTCTGGTAACCGGAACCTGCTTTGCCGAAGTCGGTATTGATGTTATCTGTGTCGATATTGACCAGAAAAAAATTGAAAACCTGAAAAACGGTATCATTCCTATCTATGAACCTGGCCTTGAAGAAATGGTTCACAGGAATATGAAGAAGGGAAGGCTAAACTTCACCACCAGTATAGCCGAAGCCCTGGAAGATACAGAAGTGCTTTTCAGCGCAGTTGGAACACCCCCTGACGAAGACGGTAGTGCCGATCTTCAATATGTGATCAGTGTTGCAAGGGATTGCGGCCGCAATATGAAGGATTACCTGCTGGTGGTCACCAAGAGCACCGTTCCTGTTGGTACCGCTAAAAAAGTGAAACAAGCCATCCAGGAAGAACTGGATAAAAGAGGCGTTTCCCTCGACTTTGACGTTGCTTCCAATCCTGAATTCCTTAAAGAAGGTGCTGCTATCGACGACTTCCTGAAACCTGACCGTATTGTTGTCGGACTGGAATCAGAAAGAGCTGAAGAATTGATGAAGAGCCTTTATAAGCCTTTCACACTCAATGGACATCCTGTTATTTTCATGGATATCGTATCCGCCGAAATGACAAAATATGCCGCCAACTCTATGCTGGCCACCAAGATCAGCTTCATGAACGATATCGCAAATCTCTGCGAAATCGTGGGAGCTGATATCAACATGGTTCGCAGAGGGATCGGATCAGATTCCAGGATCGGGAATAAATTCATCTATCCGGGTATCGGATATGGCGGATCCTGTTTCCCAAAAGACGTGAAAGCCCTGATACATACTGCAGCTGATTATAATTATAACCTTAGGGTACTGAGGGCTGTGGAAGATGTAAACTATGACCAGAAAAGTGTTCTCTTCAACAAGGTCATGAAATACTTTAATGGCGACATCAAAGGCAAAACCATCGGAATGTGGGGATTATCGTTCAAACCACAGACAGATGACATGAGGGAAGCACCTTCGCTTGTCCTGATCGAGAAATTCCTCGAAGCAGGAGCACATGTTAAAGCCTATGATCCTGTGGCCATGCACGAAGCTAAAAGAATCCTTGGCGATACCATCGAATTTAACGACGACCAGTACGAAGCACTCATTGATGCAGATTGCATGGTGATGGTGACCGAATGGCCTGAATTTAAATTCCCCAATCTGAATATCATAAAGAAACTGCTGAAACAGCCTTTAGTATTTGATGGAAGAAACATCTACGATGCAGCTGAAATGAAAAGAAAAGGTTTTACCTACTTCTGCATTGGTGTCGACACTGAAAAATAATAAGAGATCAAATATCAACCCATTTGGTGAAAACCTGGCAGTAACCTAGTGTCTGCCGGGTTTTCACTGTTCAATCAACTCCGAAATTATGATCAGGAAAAAAGTATTGGTAACAGGAGGTGCAGGCTTTGTCGGTTCACACCTTTGCGAACGTTTGCTGAATGAAGGCAACGAGGTTGTTTGTCTCGACAACTATTTCACCGGGCAAAAGCAGAATGTGGTTCACCTGCTTGACCATCCTTATTTTGAACTGATCAGGCATGACGTGACGATGCCCTTTTTTATTGAAGTGGATGAAATCTACAACCTGGCTTGTCCGGCCTCCCCTATCCATTACCAGTATAATGCCATCAAGACCATCAAAACAAGTGTGATGGGTGCCATTAATATGCTGGGACTGGCTAAACGGATCCGCTCAAAGATATTACAAGCCTCTACCAGTGAGGTTTATGGTGACCCCCATGTGCATCCGCAGGTAGAAAGCTACTGGGGAAATGTAAACCCCATCGGGGAACGTGCCTGCTATGACGAAGGCAAACGTGCCGCAGAAACTTTATTTGTGAACTACCACCGGCAAAATAATGTCAGGATCAAAATCATCCGCATTTTTAATACTTATGGCCCCCGAATGCATCCCAACGATGGAAGGGTGGTATCCAATTTCATCGTGCAGGCACTGAAAGGCAACGACATTACTATTTATGGCGATGGCAGCCAAACCCGCAGTTTTCAGTATGTTGACGACCTGGTGGAAGGAATGATCAGGATGATGGGGTCAAGAGAAGAATTTACCGGCCCCGTAAATATTGGAAACCCCGGAGAATTTACCATTCTGCAACTGGCCGAAATGGTGATCCGGCTTACGAAATCCTCTTCCAAAATTGTGCGTATGCCTTTACCTCCCGATGATCCAACCCAGCGCCGACCGGATATCAGCCTGGCGAAAAAGGAACTGGACTGGGAACCCAAAGTCCCGCTTGAACAAGGACTGATCAAAACCATTGAATACTTCGATTCCATCATCTGAAAACCTAACCTTCGATGAATATACTGGTTACCGGTTCCAAAGGACAGCTTGGCAATGAAATAAGGGAGATGGCTCCCCTCTTTCCTCAGTATCATTTCCTGTTTACCGATGTGGAAGAACTTGATATTACTGATGAAGCAGCTGTAATTCAGATGTTTGCCGATGCCAAACCGGACTTCCTGATAAATTGTGCGGCATATACGGCAGTTGATAAAGCTGAAACAGACAGGGAGACCGCCTTCAGGATCAATGCTAAAGCCCCGGGAATCCTGGCTGGTGCATGCAACAAAACAGGTTGCATCCTCATTCATATTTCAACTGATTATGTGTTCGATGGCAAAACATGGAGCCCTATTTCAGAAAATGCACCCACAAATCCTGTTTCAGCTTATGCCCAAAGTAAATTTGAAGGAGAAGAAAATATACGGTTAAATGCTTCCAAAGCCCTGATCATCAGAACTTCCTGGCTTTATTCAGCCTTTGGGAACAACTTCGTGAAAACGATCATAAAATATGGCACTGAACGAGGGAAGCTGAATGTGGTTTATGACCAGACCGGCACCCCTACCTATGCCCATGACCTAGCAGCGGCTATCCTGCAGATCCTCCCATCACTGGATCAACTCCAGGGTACTGAGATTTTTCATTACTCCAATGAAGGGGTATGCAGCTGGTATGATTTTGCAGTAGCTATCGTAAGACACACCGCGATTGCATGCCGGATTTCACCTATTGAAACCAAAGATTACCCACTTCCCGCAGTAAGGCCCTGCTATTCAGTTCTTAATAAGGAGAAAATCAGGAACAGGTTTTCAATTGATATCCCTTACTGGGAAGATAGCCTGTTGAAATGCCTCGTTCGACTGGGATATCCTGACTCATCACATTCATAGATTTATAGAAACCGGACACAGGAGGTGAAGCCATTTCAGTGCCGCTAATAACATCAATTTTTTTGATATGATTGACAAGGAAGCTTTCAAGGAAAACATGAAGTACTTTGATAAGGAAATCGTACTTCAAGTCATAGATATATTTCTCGATGGATACAAAGATCGGTTAACGAATCTGCAAACGAATATAAAAGATATTGATTTTCATGGCATTGACAATAATGCTCATAGTCTGAAAGGGGAAGTAGCCTATATGTCGCAGGAACTGGCAGAAATGGCCAGGAAGCTTGAGTACAAAGGAAAAGAGCAGGACAGCGAAGGCCTGCAGGAATTGTTTGAATCACTCGAAAAAGGATGTGCAGAGTTCTCTGTTGAGCTCAGTGAGATGCGATCAGAATTCGTTTAACAATTTTCTCAGGCATTCACCCAGGATTGAATTTCCTCTAACCTCAAGGAGGGGATCTCCAGTTTTAGCTTCTTTCTCAGTCCACTCAATTCATGAAGTGTGCACATGAGTTTAAACACAATAGACACAATAGTTCACAATAGAAAGGCACAATAGGCAATACAAGGAAATCCCTATTGTGTTCTATGTGCCTATTGTGGTTAGGTGATGCGGGCTAACACAATAGACACAAAGTTCACAATTGAATGGCACAATAGGCAATACAAGGAAATCCCTATTGTGTTCTATGTGCCTATTGTGGTTCAAAAAAATTGTGGTGTGCACATGAGCTTAAACACAATAGACACAATAGTTCACAATTGAAAGGCACAATAGGCAATAAGGCGTCCGATATGGGACCTAATAAAATACCTTAAATAACCCTTTGTTACTAAGGTTTGTTAAAGAATAAAGTTGGTTTTTGGATTCATAGCAATCTGTTTCCAATTAGGAAGAAATTGCAACCGCACTAATTGTCAGAAGTCAGGAGTAATAACATACTCAGGCATTCACCCAGGCTTGAATTTCCTCCAACTTTAAAGAAGGAATTTCCAGTTTCAGTTTCTTGCGCAGCCCACTCAATTCATGAAGTAATTTATTGGGATTTGCTGCTTTTACCTCTTCAGGTGATTTGAAGCCTGCTTTCCTTACAACAGGAACCCATTCGGCGGGTATTCCCAATGCCATAAAATCTTCATCAGATGCCAGGTTAACGGCAATTTTCTTTTCCGGACGCATCTGGGGGAAAAAGAGTACATCCTGGATTGAAGCCTGGTTGGTCATGAGCATGGCAAGCCTGTCGATTCCAATTCCAATACCTGCTGTTGGCGGCATACCATATTCCAGTGCACGAAGGAAGTCATAATCGATAAACATGGCCTCATTATCACCCCTTTCCATCAGTTTGATCTGGTCCTCGAACCGTTCACGCTGATCAATCGGGTCATTTAACTCACTATAAGCATTGGCAATCTCTTTCCCATTGATCATAAGTTCGAAACGCTCCACCAATCCGGCCTTTGACCTGTGTTTCTTGGTAAGAGGGCTCATTTCAGTTGGATAATCGATGATAAAGGTGGGCTGTACATAATGATGCTCAGCCTTTTCACCGAAAATGGCATCAACAATCTTTCCTTTGCCCATAGTAGCATCTGCTTCGATGCCCAGTTTGCTGCAAACATCCCTTAAAGCTGTTTCATCCATGGCCGAAATGTCGAAGCCGGTATGCTCATGAATGGCGTCGTATATAGAAATACGTTTAAAAGGAGCCTTGAAGCTAATGGTTTTGTCACCCACAGGGATTTCGGTAGTTCCATGCAGTCCGAGGGCTATTTTCTCCAGCATCTGCTCGGTTTGTTCCATCATCCAGAAATAATCACGATAAGCAACATAAAATTCCAGGATGGTAAATTCCGGGTTATGGGTACGGTCCATGCCTTCATTCCTGAAATCACGACTGAATTCATACACCCAGTCGAAGCCTCCCACGATCAGCCTTTTGAGATATAACTCATTGGCAATGCGAAGGTATAAAGGGATATCCAATGCATTATGATGGGTAATGAAGGGACGGGCGGCGGCTCCACCGGGAATACTCTGGAGTACAGGGGTATCCACTTCCAGGGCTCCTTGCTGATTCAGGAAATCCCTGATAATATTGATCATGCGGGTCCTCTTCACAAAAACATCCTTCACCGCAGGATTAACGATCAGGTCAACATAGCGCTGCCGGTATTTGAATTCAGGATCAGTGACTGCATCAAATGTCTGCCCTTCTGCCTCTTTTACAATAGGCAGTGGTTTGACTGATTTACTCAGCAATTTCAGGCCTTTCACATGAATGGAGATTTCCCCCATCTGGGTGATGAAAACATAACCGGTAACACCTATGATGTCGCCTATATCCATCAAACGCTTGAAGATGGTATTATAAAGGGTTTTATCTTCTTCAAGGCAGATGTCATCCCTTTTGATGTAAAGCTGGATTCGTCCGGTTGCATCCTGAAGATCCACGAATGAAGCAGCTCCCATGATCCTGCGGGTCATGATCCTTCCGGCCAGGCTCACTTCCTGGTATTGGGAAGTATCTGACTGGAAATGCTCGAGTATCTCTTTAGCAGTAGCATTAACTGCGTAACTTTCTGCCGGATAGGGATCTACCCCAAGTTTATAAAGTTCCTGTAATGAATTGCGTCTGAATAATTCCTGTTCACTGAGTTCCAATGCCATTTTTCAAATTTTTTGCAAAGATAGACATCTGGAGCAGATTACATAAGCGGTTTCATTTTGCATTCCGCAAGTTGACCAACGATTCGGAAATTCAAGAGCAATGTGAAGAGATTGTTGAACTGAGGGATAGAACCTTGATCACCAAGATATAAGCTTCCAACAACCTAATTTCACAGGATAGTTAACTGAATTTTTCTTCCTAGCCCGATTTCAAAGATTTTAAATAGAGTTGATAACTGGATATCAGCTTTCCCATTTTCTAACCTGGATATATAACTTTTCTTAGTACCAATTCTTTCTGCTAATTGTTCCTGAGTGATCTTAGCTTCCTTTCTTGCTTCTTTTAGCATTTCGCAGATTACAAAATAATTTGCATTAGCCTCAAAATCATCTCTAAGAGTAGTTCCAATTTTACCATATTTTATATCAAGCAGTTCATCAAATGATCTGGCTTTTTTTATTTCGTCTTTTTTCATTGTCCAATGAGTTAAAGTATTCTTTTTTTAGCCTGGAAGCTTTCTCTATTTCTGATTTGGGAGTTTTCCTGGATTTTTTCTGAAATCCATTGAATAAGACAACAATATTCTCTTGATCAAAACAGCAAAATATTCTGTAGATGTTTGAAGAATATTCAACTCGTATTTCATAAAGGCCATCTGTGTCTTCAATTTGACACAAAAATTTACGAGAAATTTTCCCGACCTGTTTTATGACATTTAATACATATTCGATCTTTTCCTGTACACGAACTGACTGTCCTAAATAAAAATCAATAAAATGAGAACCGTAGAAAATGATCTTTCTTTCTGTAGATTCCATAGAGCAAAGTTAACTTAAAAGTTAATATTTTCAAAATTTTATATTTCCCTATTCCTGGCAGAAAGAAGAAATTTCAGCCGGTTGGTTTTTCAAGCTCCACAATAATCAATGTCACTTTCTTCAGAAAAAGTTCCATCAGAAAAAGAACCAAAAAGTCCAATTTCTTTAACCGAATAGTCTCTATAAAGAGTGGGTTTGAGCTCTTTAAGTTTAATTAATATGTCATTCTTCGAAATCATGATTCAAAGATAAGAAATATATAGATGGCCAACAAAATTGACTTTGATGCATTATATCTGACTTCATCCTGAAGAAAATTACTATGCATTTATACCGTTGCTGAATCATTTTGCGAAACTATGCGCCCCGGTATAACTTTTTTGATGTATTCCCTCAAATATTCAGGATTACGAAAACATAAATAGGAATCCTTATTCAACAATTAGTTCAGAACCCGAATGCTCTAATGCTATTACTTCTTATTTTTGGTCTTGAAAACTATTATGGATGAACCTATTCCCGAAACCGGGCATTCAGCGTTTTCGCAAATACCGCACTGTACTTGTGATCCTGCTGTTCCTGCCTGTCATTTTTATCAATATCCGGTCGAACCACGACTGGGGCGACGACTTCGCCCAATATATCCACCAGGCTGAAAATATAATTAAAGGAATCCCTCAGTCCCAAACCGGGTATGTATACAGCCAGGAAAACTATATCGGACCCACTGCTTATCCCTCCGGCTTTCCCATTCTGCTTGCACCGGTTTATGCCATTTTTGGTAATTCCATGCAGGCTTTTATCTTTTATATTTCCCTTTTTTACCTGGCATTAGCTTTTGCAGTTAACTGGTTCTATAAAAAGCATTTTTCACCACTGGCAGCCATCGTCCTTGCTTTTATACTCATTTATAATCCCCAGTTACTCCTTTTCAAACAGGAAGTAATGTCGGATTTGCCCTTCACTCTTTTCCTGGTGCTGGCATTTTGTTTTTATCCTGAAGTGAAACCCGGGAAAACGAGATCTCTTGTATTGTTTGGAATCCTCACCGGGTTCATCATCATGATCAGATCGGTAGGATTTGTGCTGGTTATGGCTATTGCCGCCGACCAGCTAGTCACCATCCTCCGGAAACGGAGCCAGGCTAAGATCAATCATGAACCTACTCCCCCCTTGCTGAAATCGATGGGATTTCCCCTTTTATTGGTCATGATACCTGTTTTCTTCTATTTCCTGGTTAACTCCCTGATTTTCAGAATTCCCTCAAGCGGAAGCCTGATGGATTACCTCTATTTCTATTATTCAGGTAATTTCCTCTTAACCATCCCCGACAACCTGGAACAGTATGTTGAAGTTTTCAGGTATATGTACACACCTGTTACCGGCGGATTCAGGTTCCTTTCACTGATCCTTGGTTCAGCCTTCCTTACCATGGCATTACTGGGTTTTATCCGGAAGATTTCTACACGACTAGAGGTTTTCGATTACTTCTTTGTCTTTTATATTTTTATCCTTCTCGTTTTCCCGAATAATTATTCTGCCTACCGATTACTTATACCGGTGGGTTTCCTGCTATTATTCTATGCCGCCCAGGGCTTCAAGTCCATCCGGCTGGCTTTCTTCCTGAGCGGGAAAAACAGGGTGAGTTTGCTGGGCCTGCTGATCCTGGCAATGTTCATTCCCGGAATCATTAATGTTACTGCAGGTAAAAATACCATGATGGAAGGGCCTCAGCAGGAAGATGCTGTAGCTGCGTTTAAGTTTATCTCCGGAAATGTGGCGGATTCTTCTGTGATCGTTTTCTTTAAACCCAGGGCTTTAGCCTTGTATACCGGTAAGCAGGGCCTTGCGGATCCTTTCACCGAAGATCCAACTGAAATACATATTCAACTTGTAAAAGCAAGTGCTGATTATATCCTGATCCATGAAGAACTCACCAGGGAATCCATGAAAAGATATACCCGGCTGCTGAAATCAAGAGCTCAACTGGTCTGGAAGAATAAAGGATACCGCCTGCTGAAGATCAACCCTCCAAATCCTGCAGAACAGTACTGAGGATATGATGCGACTTCATCTCCCCGAATGCTGGCAGATGCAGACGGAAATATTCAAGCACCCTTTCAAGCAGAAACATCCTGCTTGCATGATCAAAATAAGGAAAAGGGGTTTCGGGGTCGGTACTTAAAAGCTCCGACAGATACTTACTATACGGGGAAGCAATGTAATACGGATGGTCCGGACACTGACTGCTGAATTCTCCTTCCTGCATATCGAAAAACCCCTCCGCTTCCGAGAAATTGTTCTGCGGTTCAAAGCCAAGGAATCCGGCCAGTCTGAGTGAAAAAAGAATGGGGTATAAAGCGGTTTGCTGACTGCCTGAATCAAGTTCTTCTATGGACTGACTGATGAAAGCAAATAGCTTCTTATCCGGCATTTCACCTCGTATCGACCGGTATAGCAACTCATTCATGAATAACAATACTGAACTCCTGGCAATATCACCTGCTATCACATTGAACTGACGGTGAATGGAGACTTCCTTTATCAGGCGCAGACCCGCATTTTCCTTACCATAAGACACAATATCGAGCACAGAAAGGGGCCCGAACAGGTTCTTCTTGATCTTCGCTCCTTTTTTCCTAACTCCTTTAACGATATAGGACTGGAGCCCGAATTGTTCTGTAAAAGCCTTAACAATAAGGCTTGTCTCAGAATAATCGGCCTGGTAAAGGACAATTCCTGTGGTGGAAATGAGCATTTCCGGGAGTAAGTGTTAGCACTTATTTATTAATAAACAGGATCTTCGCCACCGATTTCTTGGAACCATCGGCATTGGTGATAAATACAATGTAAACCCCAGTCCTGACGCGGTCGCCATCAAGGTCTTTGCCATCCCATACCACGCGTCCGCCTTCTGCCATCGTCTCCCAAACCAGGTTCCCACCCATATCTGTGATTTTTACATTCGATTCAGAAACAAGGTTAGTGATTGCAATAGGGCCGGTATAATCTTCCCGCACAGGGTTTGGATAAACATAAACCGAATCAAGCTCTGCAGCAGGCGGTTGGGAGGCATCCTTATAAGATACAATGCCATTGGCTGTGCCAAAAAACACTTCCCCATCAGAAGCTACCTTAATACCAGTGATGGAATTGGAAAGGAGCGGGCTGTTTTCTTCTGTAAAATGATAAATTTCTTTTGAGCCATCCGCTGACATCAGGAAAACCCCTGATTTATCAGTACCCAGCCACTTTTCATTATTCCCGTTGATCGCAATGGCTGTTACTGCTTCAGTTTCCAACAGCGGATGCAAAAAGCCCTCTTCTTCCACCTGTATGATCTGGGCATCATAATTCCCCCCTTCAAAAACATTCTCCGGGGAATAGATTACCGCTACACCCTGGTCACTACCGATCCAGAGTTGCCCATCCATATCCACGGCAAGGCTGGCAATACCATTTCCCGGCAAATCACCGTTACCAGGGGCATTGGTGAGTTTACGCACCTGGTCGTCGGCTGCGTTGTCAAGGGTATTATTATCATTAAATACAATCAGTGAAAGGTCGCGCACCTGCATCCATTTCTGGTTGGAATGGTCGATAGTAACAGCTCCTACATCTATCCCCGTGCCATAAGTGCCCAGATTAAAGGATTTCCACTGTCCATCAGCTTTCTTTACTGAAAGGATATTTGCAGCAGTTGAATTGGTTACCCAAAGATTCTGGTTTCCATCGAAAGCAGCTCCTCCAACAAAAATCATATCTGATGCATTGATTGAATACTGAAGAGAACTGTTCTCCGGGGTAAATGAATTGACAATAGCTCCATCATTGACCTCCAGGAAGCCATAGCCCCAACTGCCTATATAAGCATGATTGTCATCCTGTGGATCAGCAGCAATACTGATCAGATCCCTCATTTCCCCAAGAGAAGGGGTGTTGGCCATGTTAAAGGAACTCCAGCTCTCATCTTCAAAGGTATAATATTGAGCAGCCGAATAAAGATTCCCGAAAGAGGCATTTCTTCCACCGGGCACGGCCCATAAAGTTGTACCCGAAATTCCCATTGCAGCCACCTGCGAATTGATCGGGCCATTGATAAGATATTGCTGCCCTGTAAAGGTTTCATCGATTTTCCATAAGCCTTTATCATTATCTGCAATCCATAAATCCCCGTTTTCATCATAACGGGCATCGTTCGGACGGATATTCCCGGGATTGTAGGAATAATAACTGCTTTCAGGGGAACCATCAGACTTAAAGACATCAACCGTCAGATAATTACACACCAGCAACCGGTCGTTGGAAACAAGCATACTGGTGCGGTTGGAGTGATTGGTCGGATTGAAATATTCCCAGCCTGACTCCTTCTTTACATATAATGAATCCTTATCCCAGACCATCTTTGTGGAATTGGCATAAATCCTTCCACCGAAAGCGGCGATAAGGTTATAATTATTATCCGGAGCAGGCAGTCCGCTTTCCTTTACCCAATTGTCGAAATAAGCCAGGTTTGTTGATGCATCAGCAGAATAAATCCCCTTCTCGGTTGCGGCATAGAATCGATTATCATCGCCTTTTGTCAGTGCATTCACATTGATTTGTGTCCCCAGCGGACCAATCAGGTAGGTATCATGAATCTCTTCCCTTTCAATATCCAGCACAACAATGCCAAATCCACAGGACAAATAAGCATACTTCCCGGAAATTAAAATCTTGTTGATGGTTTTATTCCCCAAAATTGGTTTGCGTTTGATATCAGGAATATTGATCACCACTTCATCTTTGATCAGGTCAACATTAGTGTTGGAATATGCGATAACCAGTGTATTCTCTTCATTACTATAAGCAATGCAGCTGATTCCGACATCTGATAATCCGTTTACCTTATTCCTCCTGCCGATGCTGTTATCAGTTTTGTCAAAATAATAAATACTGCTGGCTGTTGCTGCATAAATACGGTCATCACCAGTAGCAACACTGATGGCTTTATAATAGGGAAGGTGGTCGCGCCACTGCCCGATACCTATGACTTGCGCCTGAAGCAGGCTGCTAAAAAAAGAAAAAATAAGGGCAAGCAGCACTATATGGGTTCTGTAATTCATTCGGATGATTATTGAGCAAGGTTGATCTTATGATGAAAAACGGTTTGATTCATGAGCAATGAATCTATAAAGGAACGTTCAGGGAATAAAAAGTTGTATCATCTTTACAATATTACAATAAAAAAGAATAATGGAAAATGAATGTCAGCCTTCAGGCCCAGGATCAATTGATGCTTACCAATCGTCTCAATATATTTTCTTTTTTTTGTTATTCAGGTAAGGGTATTTTCACTTTCCTGTGTATGATAAGTATTCGTTGACTAAATAATCCTATGAAAAACGCTCTTTTAAAAGAAATCGCACTCAGTGAAGCCGGGCTGATTTTTAACCCGGTAACCGGTGAATCCTTCACGGTAAACCCTATTGGAATCAGTATACTAAACCTCCTGAAACAAGGAAAGGATCTGGATACGATCTGCCAGTTGCTGCTGGAAGAGTATAATGTTGAAGCTGCCATCGTTGAACGCGATGTGATGGATTTCATCAGTCTGTTGAAACAATTTCAATTAACCGGGCAGGATGAAAAGGAAAATTAATATAGCTGTCACAGGGCTTAATGCCATTGATAGTCCGGGGCCGGGTGTACCTGTAATACGGGGTTTGCTTGAGGCTAAATCCTTTGATGCCCATGTTATCGGGCTTGCTTATGAATCATTGGAGCCCGGAGTTTATATGAACAACCATGCCCATCGTTCTTACCTTATTCCCTACCCCACTGATGGCATTGATGCATTGCGGGACCGGCTCCTGTATATTCACAGCAAAGAGATGATTGATGTGATTATCCCGAATTTTGATGCAGAGCTTTTCTCCTTTATGAAACTGGAACCTGAACTCAGGCAGGCAGGGATTCATATGTGCCTCCCGACTTTTGACCAGTTTGAAGAGCGGCAAAAGGTCAATCTCACCGATTTTGGTAAGAAATACAATATCCCTGTACCTGAAGGTATTGCTGTTTCTTCTGTCAGGGAACTCGAAAAAACCTGTAAAGACCTAAAATACCCTGTTATGGTCAAGGGCAGGTATTATGAAGCATTCGCTGCCTACAATTTTGAACAGGCAAAGGGGTATTTCGCTAAGATCAGCTCAAAATGGGGACTTCCCATCGTGGTACAACAGTTTGTAAGAGGTACAGAACTGAATGTAATTGGCCTGGGTGACGGACAAGGAAACACCCTGGCTGCTGTCGCCATGCGCAAACAGTACATCACGGATAAAGGAAAAGCATGGGCCGGAATTACCATCAATGATCCTGCCTTGATTCAGATGACCCGCCATTTCATCACTTCCACACATTGGAGAGGGGCTTTTGAACTTGAGATTATGAAATCAGAAGATGGGAAATACTACCTGATGGAGATAAATCCCAGGATCCCGGCATGGGTTTACCTGGCCATTGCAACCGGACAAAATATCCCGGAATCAATTGTTAACCTGGCGATGGGAAATGAAGTAAAAGCCTTCGATACCTATGAAGTGGGGAAAATGTTTATCCGATACTCCTATGATATGATTGTCGACCGATCCAACTTTGAAAAATTCTCAGTGTTCGGTGAGTTGACTCCATGATGGTGATCCTTTTTCATTTGATGTTTAAACAGATTCAATAATATAAATACATTCTGCAAGTGGTTACACCTGGCTATGTACCACTTAATAAAGCAGAACCATTCAATCTCATACCCTCTATGACTAAAAAAGCTTATGAACGCCCGTTGATAAAGAAACTGGAAACGGGTATGCCGGGAAAATTCGGCTTACGAAATGACCTGGCACCTACTACCCATATCGATGAGGTAGCCGTGAAGGACTTAATGGAAAAATTCGGTTCCCCTCTTTTTGTAATGAGTGAACGAACCATTGTCCAAACGCTGAATAAGGCTAAAAGGGCCTTTAATACCCGTTATCCCAGGGTGCAGTTTGCCTGGTCATATAAAACCAATTACATGGATGCCATATGCAGGATTTTCCACCGGGAAGGTGCCTGGGCAGAGGTAGTTTCAGGTTTTGAATATGAGAAAGCATTAAGGAATGGTGTGGATGGGAAGAAAATCATTTTCAACGGACCTGAAAAATCAAGGCCTGACCTGGAAAAAGCCATTCGCAATGATTCTCTGATCCACATCGATCACCTGGATGAATTGTATGAACTGGTAGAAATAGCCGGCGAATTGAATGTGAAACCCAGGGTAGCTATCCGAATTAACATGGATACAGGGATTTATCCCCAGTGGGACCGGTTTGGCTTCAATCTCGAAAATGGACAGGCCTGGGATGCCATTAATAAGATCATGCATTCCGGTAAAATGGAGCTGGTGGGCTTACATTGCCATATCGGAACTTTTATCCTTAGTCCGGGAGCTTACGGAATCGCAGCAACCAAACTGTCGCAACTGGCGGTGGATATCAGGACAAAATATAATGTTACCGTAAAGTACCTCGACCTGGGAGGAGGGTTTGCCTCAAAAAATACCCTGAAAGGTTCTTATCTGCCCGGGCCTGATATCAATCCGGGATTTGATGACTATGCCGAAGCCATTGCTACAAGTCTGCATAACTCCGGCTTTGAAACGCATGAACTTCCTTTGCTGATCCTGGAAACAGGCAGGGCATTGATTGATGAAGCCGGTTACCTGCTCACCACGGTATTAGGCAATAAACGCCTGGCTTCCGGAGGCCGCTCAACCATCATTGATGCCGGAGTAAACCTGCTATTCACCTCTTTCTGGTACGACCATAAAGTTGCACCGGCTCAATCATTTTCACTTTACAGGGAAGAAACCCTCATTTGTGGTCCTCTATGTATGAATATTGATGTGATCAGGAATGCCATAAGTCTGCCTCTTTTAAACAAAGGTGATCGTTTAGTGATTTTCAATACCGGGGCTTATAATATGACCCAGTGGATGCAATTCATCACCATGCGCCCGGCTATTGTTCTCATCCGAACCAATGGAGAAGTCCACCAGATCAGGAGAAAAGAGGAGATCGAAACCCTGACAAATTCCGAAATTGTTCCCGAGTTTCTCTTGTAGAAACACCTCCAAAAGGATACATTATGTTTTTTAAAACTTGAGGTCGTATGTTTTCTTTGCATAATTTTAGTATCTTCACCACCGAAAATAACAGGAAGGGCTTCCTCTTATGTTCGACCGGGCATAATTTATTGTCGTCCGGTTGCATGGAAATCCGGCCTGTTGCCATGCAACTTTTAACCCAATTTCACCTCTATGATCCACTATTCAGACTTTGCCATCATCGAAGGGCTAAGGCTCCATAGTGATTATATTATTAAATATGTCTACAAGGAATTCTTCCCTTCCATCAGGTATTTAATTAAAACAAATGCAGGCCTGGAAGAAGATGCAGAAGACATATTTCAGGAAGCCCTCTACATTGTCCTGAAAAAAATCCAGGAGGAAGATTTCGAACTTAGTTCATCATTTCTTACATACCTCTACTCCATCAGTAAAAATTTATGGTTGCAGCGCCTGAAACGCAAAAGGCTCATGGAAAACAACCATGAAGAACTCGTAAGGCACTTCTCTTCACCCCATCATAGCTCAGAAAAATTTATTGAGGATGAAGAAAAGTATGATGTATTCATGAAACAATTTGAAAACCTGAGCGACGATTGCAAAAAACTCCTTCATCTGTTCCTGGGCAAAATGTCCCTCAAGGAAATAGCAGAGGAAATGGGCTACAAATCTGAGTTTTATGCCAAAACAAAAAAATATCTCTGTAAGGAAGCGCTCAAACGCATGGTTGAAAATGACCCTGCGATCCGGGCATTACTTTGATATTTTTAGCTTCTCAATCTCTTATTATCCTCTTCTTACAAAAGTAAATCAAACCGTCCCTTCAGTATTATGGGATTCATATCTCTTTTGTGAGGACTGGGATAAGCATAATAGCTGTCTGAATAAATATTTCCAGCAATCAATATCCAGGGCTTTTTTTCCGTACACCTTAAAATCCTATCCTCTTGAATAGCCTTAGCTCCAGGGTTCAGGGCATAAGCGACGGCCTGCTGAACAGCTACTCCATGGTTTTTTTCTCTAAAAACCGGGTATTCGCGATCATTCTTCTGCTTGTTTCATTTGTAGATCCACATGCAGGATTGAGCGGACTCATTGCTATTCTTACCTCTAATATGAGTGCTTACCTGATTGGGCTGAATAAGCAAAATATCCTTTCCGGCGTTTATGGATTTAACTCATTGCTGGTAGGGCTTGGAATGGGCGTTTATTTCAGTTTCTCCCTGCAGTTCTTTATACTGCTGGTATTTGCTTCCCTTTTAACCCTGTTTCTTACCTTGCTTTTCGAGGGTGTGATCGGCAAATATGGACTTCCATTTCTAACCCTTTCCTTTCTCATCACTTTCTGGCTGGTGATGCTTGCCGCCAGGAGATATGCAGGGCTCAGTATCAGTGAAAGGGGCATCTTTACCTACAATGAATTCTATCTCAGGGGAGGGAGTTACCTCCTGGGGGCTCATAACTGGCTGAATGAGCTGAGTCTCCCCTTTGCGCTCTCCACTTACTTTAAATCCCTTTCCGCGATCTTCTTTCAATACCATCTTTTCCCCGGTATTCTTATCGCCATAGGGTTACTTTATTATTCCCGGATTGCTTTTTCCCTTTCCCTGCTTGGTTTTTATTCGGCCTACCTTTTTATCACTTCATTGGTGCCGACCTTAATGAGCTCAATTATACCTTTATAGGCTTCAATTTCATCCTCACCGCTATTGCTATCGGTGGATTTTTCATTATCTCTTCGCCCCTCTCCTATTTATGGGTGATCCTGCTTACCCCGGTCATTTCAATTCTGCTCTCCAGCTCCGCTGAATTATTGGCTTATTTTCAGCTTTCAACTTATTCTTTTCCTTTCAACCTGGTGGTACTGGTCTTTCTTTATATGTTGAAATTCAGGGAAAAAGCCGATAAAAAACTGGAACTGGTGCTTTTTCAGGAGTTCTCCCCTGAACGGAATTTATACAGCCAGCAAAACAACAAAACCCGCTTCCTGGGGAATTTGTTCTTCCCGGTGAAACTGCCCTTTATGGGTGAATGGATTGTAACACAGGGACACTCAGGGGAACACACCCATAAAGAATCCTGGAAGCATGCCTGGGACTTTGAAATCTGTGATGAAAATGGGAATACCTATGCAGAGAAAGGCAATGTTCTCACCGATTATTTTAGTTACAATAAACCGGTTGTAGCCCCTGCCGATGGCTGGATTGAAGAAATTATCGACAATGTGGACGACAATGATCCAAGGGCTTTTAACCTCAGGCAAAATTGGGGAAATACAGTGGTAATCCGTCACTTCGACGGACTATATTCAAAAATGAGCCACCTTCGGAAAGGTAGCCTTAAAGTGGAAAAAGGAAGTTTTGTAAAAAAGGTGATAAGATAGCATTATGTGGAAATTCCGGGCGATCACCCCAACCACATATCCATTTCCAAATGCAGGCCACACCATATATCGGTTCTGCAACTCTCGATTTTCCCATTGGCAGGTACATCCTGCATCATGATCATCGTTTCGAACTCATCAGCTGGGGAAAGCCTGAGAATGGGCAACTTATTTCAAACATCGATAATAATAACAGCCTGTCAGCTGCCTTCAATTTTATCCCCGGGCAACAAATCTCCTTCTCTGTCAGGGAAGAAAACAAAGATCCTTACATCCTTTATTGGAATGTAGAAATCGACTTATACAATTATACCTACCTTCATTGTCATACTACAGGATCAAAAGCCTATTTCCGCAATGACCCTGATCTGCATTGCTTTACATGGTTCCATGGGGATAAAAATCCCTTTTATACGCATTTTACCTTGGAGCTTACAAAATTGCCAAAGGCTATTACCCTGGCTTAATTATAAAGGATGAATACCCTTTATTTAATATGCGGAAAGGATTGCGAAAAGTATTGCAGGATTTTGTGGCTCCTTTCCACTTGTTTGTCCATTCAGAGTACATAATGGAATACATTTCCATGGAGGATGAACTGGGACAAACCGGGATCACTCTTCAATCATCTATGTTGGAACGTACCTCTTTGAAAACCAGGGAACTTGCCGAATTCTCCTTCTTTGTGGATCATGAGAGAATTGAAAGATTCGTGTTAAAACAAGATGGAAGAGTTATCACTGCTTCGATTCCTGAAAATACTGAAAGCTTACCCATATGAAATGGACCGCAACTTTCATCACAGCCTTCTGCCTGCTAGCATATTCAGGGGTTTTCGCACAGGTAAAAAGAACCTCAGTTTGGTACGATAGCATTACTTATGCCAATTATCTGAACCAGGATTGGAAAGCACTCTCCCGCTCATGGAAAAGATGCGATACGGCATAATTACGACTATTATTACCTCAGGATGCGAATGGCTACGGCTGATTTTAACCTTGGGAAGTACCGGACTGCCATCGGGCATTATGACAAGGCTTCTGGTTTCAATTCGTCAGATAATAGCGGTAAGTTGATGAAATACTACAGCTACCTCAATCTCGGAGATAATGAACATGCTCAGCTGCTGGCTTCGTCATTTACCCCTCAGATGAAGAAGGATATTGACATCCGGCCCCCTCATTTCCCGCAATGGCTGTATCTCGAATCCGGATTTAGTCCCGACCCCGGGCAGGGGGGATACCTGATGGGCACAGATAGTATTTATGGTGAGCAGGACCTGAACAGGAATCTTAACTATTACCACCTGGGAAGCAAATTCATGGTTAAGCCCAATCTATATGCTTATGTCGGCTTGACTTTTATGAATATCCGGAAAGAGAAGCGATATGAATATGCAACAACAGGCATTCATCGCGATTCTGTCACTGCCGAGTCATACGGGTCGGCCTATTATTATTCATTCCCTAAACTGATCAATGATACCGCCTTTCAGTATAAGCTCAGGCAAAACGATTTATACTTTTCCCTGGAATATCTTCCCAATGAATACTGGAAAGTGATTCCATCCGTGCATCTGCTCCAGGTTCGCTCAAGGAATTTTCAGTCTGTTTACAATGTCACCACTAAATCGGATACCGCCTGGTACCAGACATTGGACAATTCCTGGCATCTTTTCGATTATAATTCCGATGAGTATTCGTTTATCTCAAGTGATACAACATTCAATAATTTTGTGGCCGCTTTAAATATCAGCAGGGATTGGCAAAACTTTTCCTTTGGGATCCAGGGCAGCATTTCAAACTTTAACGAGAAAAAACAATCTCAATTAGGTGGATCCATTAAATGGTATCCCTTGGGAAATTCTGATCTTTTTGTCTCATTTTCTGCAATTTCACTTAATTCAAAAAAAGAAAAACGAATGGTATATGAACCTGCCATTGGGTTCAGATTATTAAAGAATCTATGGCTTTCAGGTTTTGTAACAAAAGGAAATCTTAGCTTATACAATGAAGGAAACGGGGCAATGGTTTATAACCAGAGTGACCCGGTGGTTTTCAGGACGGGTGCCAATGCATTTCTTCCGGTTGGAAATCATCTTGAATTCTTTGGTTCTTACCGTTTTTTGAAGAAGGAATATTCGTCCACACATATTACAGCTGTTGAAAACCTTCAGCAGGAAACAGTTCTGACAACGGTAAGCACCACCCAAAACTATAAACAACACAATTTCTCCGCTGGAATAAAATGGAAACTATGAAAAAGAGAATTCCCATGCTTTTATTAGTCTTAGGTTTGAATTTCATCACTCTTACAGGCTTTACACAAGATTATAAAATACTTCAGGATGCATTTTCGAGCAGTTACAGCCTTGAAACAGCCGGTAAATACACAGCTGCTATCGAGGTTTTGGAGAAACAATATGATGCCTCTTCCTATGAAATCAACCTCAGGTTGGGATGGCTGCATTATCTTACAGGTCAATTTGTTGAATCAATAAACTATTACAACAAGTCTATCCAGCTCATGCCTCTTTCTGTTGAAGCTCGGTTTGGATATGTTTATCCTGCTTCTGCACTCGGTAATTGGGATCAGGTGGTTGCCAAGTATATGGAAATTCTCAGGATTGATCCTTCCAATTATACCGCCAATTACCGTCTGGGTGCCATTTATTACACCCGGAAAGAATATGGCACTGCTTATAAGTATTTTGAGAAGCTTGTGAACTGGTTTCCTTTTGATTATGATGTACTTCATATGTATGCATGGACTAACTACCAAATGGGAAAGCTCCGGGAGGCAAAAGTCCTGTTTCATAAAGCGTTGCTGAATCACCCGAATGATGCCTCTTGCCTTGAGGGGCTGGGGCTTATTAAATGATTTACAGAATGAAAAATGAAAAATGCAAATTGCAAATAGCAAATAGCAAAATGTAAAATGCCTTAAAAATCAAAAAAAAGGAACGCGGATCCGCGTGGCGGACAGTTACACGGGATTGAAACGGATAAAAATAAATCAAAGCAAATAGCAAATCCACTGTGTAAAATCGTCAATAAGGATTCGTGTGCATTCGTGGATAAATAAAAATGAGCAAATGGCTTCCATCGGGCTTTGAATGGTTGATGTTCCCGAAAAATAACTAATATTGTTCCGGAAAACCTTCTGACAATTGAATTCATTCCTTGATCATTACTTTTCTTCCCAAAGAATTCGGTTTCACACCAGGGAAATCAATATTGGCGGACTTCTTTTAGGAGGGACTAATCCGATCCGGATTCAGTCGATGACCAATACTGATACCAATGATATTGAAAATACTGTAAATCAATGTATCCGCCTGGCTAATGCAGGATGTGAACTTATCAGGATTACAGCCCAGGGGGAACGGGAAGCACAAAACCTGGCGCTCATCAAAAAAGAACTCAGGTCGAGAGGATACCAGGTTCCATTGATTGCAGATATTCATTTCAATCCGAAAGCCGCTGAAATTGCAGCAGGAATTGTAGAGAAAGTACGCATCAATCCTGGAAATTACAGCGATAAGAACATTTCAGGGAAGTACGCCTTTACAGAACAGGAGTATGCCATTGAATTAGAGCGTATTGCAGAAAAAATCAACCCTTTGCTTACTATTTGTAAGCAGAATGGAACGGCTATCCGCATTGGTTCCAATCATGGTTCTCTCAGCAACCGCATCATCAACAGATATGGTGACACTCCGGAAGGCATGGTTGAATCAGCCCTTGAATTCGCCAGGATTTGCAGGATGCAGGGATTTCAAAACCTTGTACTGTCCATGAAATCCAGCAATGTGAAGGTTATGATCTATGCAACCCGTTTGTTAGCGCAAAGGATGATGGCTGAGAACATGGATTTCCCGATTCACCTGGGTGTTACTGAAGCCGGGGATGGAGAAGATGGCATCCTGAAATCTGCGGTTGGGATCGGGGCCCTTTTGGAGGATGGAATTGGTGACACGCTGCGTGTTTCCCTCACTGGCGACCCAATGAAAGAAATCCCTGTTGCCAGGATGATCGCTGCAAGATATAATTTTGATCAGAGCATTAATGCCCGTTTTGAGCAACCCTTGCTTTCATCTGAAAAACCTTTATTCATCATTCCAGATTACAGTCCCGATTTTAATGGTGAAATCCCGATCGATCCTTTTACCTTTCAGAAAAGGGAAAGTCATTCCAGTGGCCCGCTTGGTGGCAGTCAACTTACACAGGTGCTTACCCGGCGGAATGAAAGGCTGTATATTCAGCATGAAACCCACGAAACTGGTATTGAATTGGACCAAAATATCCTCCCGGGAATTTTCCGGCCTTCTGGTGGGATGAGGCAAATGAGAGGTGATTTTTGTAATGCTATTCTAAATAAAAACAATGCCCCTTCAATCATTTCATGGTATTATAAAGGTACTGACCCCCTGGAATTCATGGTCAATGCCTCCATTGATGTGGGTAGTTTGCTGATTGACGGATTTGGAGAGGCTATCTGCCTGGATGCACCCGGCCTCCCTGATGATTTGCAGGCTTCTGTTGCCTTCGGAATACTGCAGGCTACCCGTACCCGCATCACCCGCACGGAGTATATCTCCTGCCCTTCCTGTGGCCGCACCTTATTTGATATTGAATCGACCCTTGAAAAAGTGAAATCAGCAACTTCTCACCTGGTAGGTCTGAAGATTGCAGTGATGGGATGCATCGTCAACGGCCCCGGTGAAATGGCCGATGCCGACTTCGGATATGTAGGTGCCGGAAAGGGGAAAGTATCTCTTTATAAAGGTAAGGAGGTGGTAAGGAAAGGGATACCGGAGGAATCTGCTGTGGATGAACTAATCAAGTTGATCCGATCAGATAGCAGGTTTGCCTGATCTGATTTGAGCACTTCAAATCCCCCTTACTAAAATAATGGCTTTACAATATTAAAATTGACAGTTCCTTCGTGATTGATTATCTTTGCTTGCTTATCAACTATTTCTAGTTTATCTTTTCTTTTTAGTTTCACCTATCCATCCTATTTTAAATATATCCGAAATTATTATGAAAGCTTCCAAATTCCAATTCAATGATTCTGAATACATTAAAGTTGAGTTCCCTTATGATCCTGAAATCATAAAGTTGATAAAACAAATTGATGGTGTAAAATGGAATCCATCATTAAAAGCCTGGTTAATCCCTTATGATAATGAAGCTTATAATAAGCTTATTAAATTATTTCCTGATATTCAGATTATTAAATCGCAGCTTATTCAACATAAGCCTGCTACTGTTGAAAATTCAGGGAACGCAATTGATAATCCTGTAAGTATTGAGGTAATCGGACGGAAAATCCTTATTCAGGTCAGGAAAAACGAAGTTGATATACAATTCTTGAGATCATTGAGATTTAGCAAATGGAATCAGAGTATTTTCAGATGGGAGATTCCGGATTACCCTGGCAACCTGGATCTTTTAAATGATTATTTTGGTAAAAGAATTATTAGCCTTGTTATTCATTCATCACACACGGTAAATGGACCTAATGGTCAGCGTGAGGCAGGCAGAGATGAATTGCTGATATTCAAAACATTAACAGGCAGATTAAAACTTATTTTTGGATTTAATAAGGCTTTGACAGCCAAAATCAAGCAATATCCTTATCATAGTTGGAATGCTAAAAACAAATGGTGGACTATCCCCTATTCAGATCATTATCTTGAAGAGCTCAAATCAATAGCAGAAGAGTTTGGACTGAAAGTTAACTATGAAGAGGAAATCCATGGAGAAAAGGGTGTTAACAGGGTATCGCCTTATGACGTGCCCAATTACCGATATGCTCCCGAGGAATACATCCTGAAACTCACCGAGATGCGTTACAGCGATCACACTATACGGACATACAAAGCATTATTTGAGGAGTTTATGAATTTCTACCATACGCTGGATATTAAGCAAATTGATGAGCATCAAATTATTGCCTTTTTAAGGTACCTGGTAATGGAAAGAAAAGTATCAATATCCTATCAAAATCAGGCTATTAATGCAATTAAGTATTACTATGAGAAAGTCTTAGGTGGAAAGAGAAAGTTTTATTTTATTGACCGACCGAAGAAGGAGAAAACACTTCCTACTGTTCTTAATGAAGAAGAAATACTGCGGCTACTAAGGACTGTTGAAAACAAAAAACATAAGACCATTCTAATGCTCGCCTACTCTTCAGGATTACGTTTAGGTGAGATCATAAGGTTAAAGTTGACGGACATTGACAGACAACGTATGCAAATCCGCATAGAACAGTCAAAGGGGAAAAAAGACCGGTATACAAAACTATCAGCGAAATTCTTAAAGACTTTGGATGAATATCTGGAAGAATACAATCCCAAAGAATATATGATTGAAGGAGCAAAAGGGGAAGATTACTCACCGAGGAGTATACAGACAATGATCAAAACCATAGCTTCAAAAGCCAATATTTCGAAGAGGGTTACTATGCACACATTACGTCACACCTTTGCAACCCATAGCCTGGAAAATGGCGTGGATTTACGGTATATTCAGTCGATGATGGGGCACGAAAGCAGCAAAACTACCGAGGTATACACTCATATAACTACCAGGGGATTTGATCAAATACATAGTCCGATGGATAATTTAGATGTATAAGGTATGAATATGATAGAATATTTAGTATATTCGGCCTTAATATGGTGCATATTTAAAAATGAAACTTATCATTATACTTTGGTTAAAAAGATTTGCGAAAAATAATTTGTTTGGAATATATTCATAGTACTGAATCTAGTCAGCTACCGACTGTTGACGCATTGAAAACCTGGCAAGAATCATTAAAATTTGGAAATTCGTAACTTTTAAGTTACTTTTGTGACATCATTCAGCTCATGGACAAAATCCGGGAAATCGTAGCCTATAAAAACTACTTCGAGGACTTTTTGACTGAACAACCTATTAAAGTTCAGGATAAAATATTCAAAATTCTAGAAGCTATTGAGACACTGGAAAGAATTCCGACTACTTACCTAAAGCAGATTACAGGAACCAATGGACTTTATGAGGCACGGATTCAATTAGGATCGGACATTTGGCGTGTCTTTTGTTTTTTCGACAGCGGGAAACTGGTAATACTTTTAAATGGTTTCCAGAAGAAGAAACAAAAAACACCAGGACAAGAAATTACGAAGGCTAAAAAATTAATGAATGAATACTATGAAAACAAAAAGCAACAATAGCGAAACCTCTTCGTGGTCGGAAATCAAAGACCGTGTTTACGGAAAAGCTGGTACTGAAAGACGCGATAATCTTGAGAGAGAGGCTGAATCCTTCAAAATTGGACTTCTGCTAAAGAAAGCCCGTGAATCCCGACACATGACACAGGAAGAACTAGGACAAATTATTGATAAGAAAAGAGAGTATATTTCCCGCGTAGAAAATAATGGCAGCAACATAACTCTAAGCACTTTATTTGATATTGTCGAAAAAGGGCTTGGCGGGAAAGTCAATATATCTATAGAAGTCTGATTGACTAATATTTACGAATCTTTATATGCCTAATCCGCCTCACGCATAAGTAAAATATATCT